>JAFEGC010000238.1 GCA_018240265.1 Pseudomonadota bacterium
GGATGGCCTCCCCGACCGCCTCGGCATCCACGATGGCCTTCTCGTTGATGGCATTGTGCGGGGTCGGCTCGGCCGCATAGGACTCCACGCGGTACTGTCCGCCCGACAAGGTCAGCTCGATCAGCTTGACCGAAGAGGTCGTAATATCCAGACCCAGCAAGGGGCGATATCGTTTACCGAATGACCACACTGGTTTTCCTTTTCGGTCAGTACGTTAGGGCTGAATCAAACGCGCAAGATTAAATAACGTGATAAGACAAATAGCAAGAAACTGTTAAATGGCCCATACAGTCACACGCCATGCACGGGGCCTGTAATATGAACGCCCCGTTTCCAGGCGCATTAAGTTAGAGCCCCTCGACGTGTCCCGACGTTACCTAGTTCTCATATCTCGAATCTGCGTGATCCTGGTCGGCGTGATCGCGTTGGCAGTCTTCGCCAATGTGTGTGCTTATGCGTATTTGAGGCCTGCCCTGCCCGATGTGGACACGCTCCTGGATGTCCGGATGCAGGTGCCGCTGCGCATCTACACCCGGGACGGGCGGCTGATCGCCGCCATCGGTGAGCAGCGGCGCATTCCGGTGCGTTACGAGCAGATCCCGCCGCTGCTGGTGAAGGCCTTCCTGGCGGCCGAGGACGACCGCTTCTTCAAGCACCATGGTGTTGATTGGCAAGGAATTTTACGCGCCACTCTGGCCAACGCCAGGGCGGGCGGCGTTCGCCAGGGAGGCAGCACCATCACCATGCAGGTGGCGCGCGATGTGTTCCTCACGCCCAAGCGCGACCTCAAGCGCAAGATGAGCGAAATCTATATCTCGCTCCTGATGGAGTCCCAGTTCTCCAAGGAAGACATCTTCACCATCTACGCCAACAAGACCTTCCTGGGCCAGCGCTCTTACGGCGTTGCGGCCGCGGCCGAGGTGTATTTCGGCAAATCCCTGGGCCAGCTTACCTTGAGCGAGATGGCCATCATCGCCGGCATTCCCAAGGCACCGTCGGAACTCAATCCCGTGGCCGGCGGCGAGCGCACCCGGGTACGTCGTGCCTACGTGCTGCGGCGCATGCTGGAACTGGGCTACATCAGCCAGGTCGAGCACGATCAGGCGACGGCGGCGCCGGTGGAAGCGCGCCTGCACGGTCCGTCGGTGGAGGTGGATGCGCCTTACGTGGCCGAGATGGCGCGCGCCGAGGCGTTGGCCCGCTACGGCGAATCGATCTACAACGCCGGCTACAAGGTTTACACCACCATCGACAGCCGCCTGCAGCGGGCCGGCACCATCGCCCTGCGCACAGGATTGCTGGAGTACGACCGCCGGCACGGCTATCGCGGCCCGGTGGCTAAGATCGCCGTGCCAAAATCCGACCGTCGCGAAGTCTGGGACAGCGCACTGGAGGAGTTTCCCATTATCGGCGGGCTGCGGCCGGCGCTGGTGCAGGACGTGGAAGCGCGCAGCGCCCACGTGTTCGTACGCGGCCTGGGCTTCGTCACCCTGCCCTGGGAAAAAATCTCCTGGGCGCGGCGTGAACTCCCCGATGCCAAGGTCGATCGCGCGCCCACCGCCGCTACCGAGGTGTTCAAGCGCGGCGATGTCATCTACACCGCCGGCACCACGGCCGAGGCGCTGCAATTCGTGCAAGTGCCGGAGGCGCAGAGCGCGCTGGTGGCGGTCGACCCAAAGGATGGCGCGGTAGCTGCCGTGGTCGGCGGGTTCGACTTCTTCCAGAGCAAATTCAACCGCGCCACCCAGGCCAGGCGCCAACCGGGATCGGCGTTCAAGCCCTTCGTCTATGCCGCTGCGCTGGACAAGGGTTTCACTCCGGCCAGCGTCATTCTCGATGCGCCCATCGTGTACGACGATCCGAACTCGGACAAGGAATGGCGCCCCGGCAACAGTACCAACAAGTTCTACGGTCCCACCCGCCTGCGCGAGGCGCTGGTGCGCTCCCGCAACCTTGTATCCGTGCGACTGATGCGCGAAATGGGCGGCACCTACACGCTGAACTACTTGCCTCGGTTCGGCTTCGACAAATCCCAGCTTCCCAACAACCTCACGCTGGCGCTCGGCACCGGCGTGGTGACGCCCTTGCAACTCGCCACCAGTTACTCGCCCTTTGCCAACGGTGGCTTTCGCGTCAGTTCCTACTTCATCGAGCGTATCGAGGATGCCGCTGGCAAAATCCTGTCGCAGGCCAAACCCAAGGTCGCCTGTTTCGCCTGCGTGAGCGGCGGGAAGGATGAGCACGCCGCGCCGCGCGAGGACGACATGCCGCCTGCGCTCAGATTCTTGCTGGGCGACAACCGCGCCGCGTTCGAGCACGCGACCCTGCCCAATTCGGAACTTGCGCCGCAGGCTATCCGCCCGCAGGTCGCTTATCTGCTGGCCGACATGATGGCCGACGTTATCAAGCGCGGCACCGGCCGCCGCGCGCTGTCACTGAACCGCCCCGACATCGCCGGCAAGACCGGCACCACCAACGATCACATGGATGCCTGGTTCTCCGGCTTCAACGGCGACCTGGTAGCCACGGTCTGGGTCGGCTTCGATTCCGAGCGCTCCCTGGGCGATGGCGAGGAAGGCGCCCGCGTGGCTGTACCCACCTGGGTGTACTTCATGCATGAGGCGCTGCAGGGCGTGCCACCGCATCCGGTGCCGGTGCCCGATGGGCTCGTCACCGTGCGCATATCGCCGGAAACCGGCCTGCTGGCCAGCGCCGACAACCCCAACGGCATCATGGAAACCTTCATCGAGGGCAATCTGCCACGCCCCGAGACCTACGAAGGTCCGGCGGAGCAGAACCCGCTCAATGACGGCGACAAGCCGCTGTTCTGATTCGAGCCTCTCCCGCGGTTCACGCATGCCCAGAAAATTTTCGCAGCGAGCCGACGACCTGCGCCGCGCTTTAGCCCAAGAGGCGGCGCGCCTGATGGCACAACAGGGAATCGATGACTTCCTGCAGGCCAAACGCAAGGCGGCCGAGCGGCTCGGCGTGGACGACGCCGCCGTGCTGCCCAAGAACACCGAAATCGAGACGGCGCTGCGCGATTACCAGCGCCTGTTCGGCGGCGCCTCGCACGATGAGATCATCAAGGAGCAGCGACGCACCGCCCTGCTCGCCATGCAGATGCTGAACGAGTTTCAGCCGCGACTGGTCGGGCCGGTGCTGGCCGGCACGGCCACGGATCACAGCGAGATCAACCTGCACGTGTTCGCCGAACCGCCGGAATCGGTGGCGATGAAACTGCTGGATATGGGCGTGCCGCACGCGGTGCGTGAGCGGCGCGTGCGCATGGACGCCGCGCGCATGCTGAACGTGCCGGTGCTGCGCTTTCTCTCACAGCGGTGGATGATCGATGCCACGGTGTTTCCCGTGGATGGCATACGGCAGTCGCCTTATTCGCCGGTCGACGGGAAGCCTATGAAGCGAGCGGATACTCGGGAAGTGCTGGAGCTGATCGATTCTTAGCGATCTGCGAGCTTGACGTAGTCGCGTTGCATCGGTCCCGTGTACAGCTGCCGCGGCCGCCCGATTTTCATCCCCGGATCTGACACCATTTCCTGCCAGTGCGCCACCCAGCCGGCGGTGCGGGCGATGGCGAACATGACGGTGAACATGGAGCGCGGGATGCCCAGCGCGCTGTAGATGATGCCGGAGTAGAAATCCACGTTCGGGTACAGTTTGCGCGACACGAAGTACTCGTCCTTGAGCGCGATCTCCTCCAGCTTCAGCGCCAGGTCGAACAGCGGGTCGTTGGCATGGCCCAGCTTCTCCAGCACGCGGTAACACATGCCGCGGATGATCTTGGCGCGCGGATCGAAATTCTTGTAGACGCGGTGGCCGAAGCCCATCAGCCGCACGGTATCGCTCTTGTCCTTCACCCGCGCGAGGAACTTCGGAATGTTGGCCACGCTGCCGATACCATCCAGCATGTCCAGGACCGCCTCGTTGGCGCCACCGTGCGCCGGTCCCCACAAGGCGGAGACGCCGGCCGAGATGGCCGCGTAGGGATTGGCGCCGGTGCTGCCGGCCAGGCGCACGGTCGAGGTGCTGGCGTTCTGTTCGTGGTCGGCGTGCAGGATGAACAGCAGGTCCAGCGCCTCCGCCGCCACCGGGTCGATCATGTAGGGTTCGCAGGGCACGGCGAAGAACATGTTCAGCATGTTCGAGCAGTAGCGCAGGTCGTTGCGCGGATAGACGAAGGGCTGGCCCAGCGAGTGTTTGTAAGCCGCCGCGGCAATGGTCGGGAGCTTGGCGACGATCCGGTGCGCGAAAATCTCGCGATGCCGCGCATCGTTGATGTCGGTGGTGTCGTGATAGAAGGCCGCCATCGAGGCCACCACCGCCGAAACCATCGCCATCGGATGAGCGTTGTGATGAAACCCCTGGAAGAACCGCAGCAGCTGCTCGTTCACCATGGTGTGACGCATGATGGAGTTCAAAAAAGCCGAGAGCTGGTCCTTGGTGGGCAGCCCGCCGTAGATGAGCAGGTTGGCCACTTCCAGGAAACTGGACTTCTCAGCCAGCTGCTCCACCGGGTAGCCGCGATACAACAACACCCCGGCATCCCCATCGATATAGGTGATCTTGCTCTCGGTGCTGGCGGTGGCCATGAAGCCCGGATCGAAGGTGAAGACCCCCTGATCGCGGTGAAGATTGGCGATA
>JAFEGC010000239.1 GCA_018240265.1 Pseudomonadota bacterium
AATCACCTTGAAATCTACCATGAACTTAATACATGATTTTCGTTGAGGGTTAAAATTTTCTAGCCAGGGGGAGAACTGCGCGTGGGCAAGAGACAATCGCCGATCGTCGGCACCAACGAAGGGCGCGATTTCGCCGTGCGCAACTCCAAGCACATCATTCAACATAATTCGGACATCAGCGCATGAAAGCCATCGCCCACATCCCCTATGGTTGTTACTGGTCAACGCCCTTCGCGCGATGGCAGGGCGCGCTGTCGCACCTGCATTCGCTGCGCTTCGCCGCGCACGTGACGCGCGAGTCGCTGGCGGCGCGCGGCATCGCTCCCGGCGTGTTCGATTTCGGCGTGCTGGCGATGACGCGCCCCGAGAAAGGCTCCTTCTACGGTCTGCCCTGGCTGATGGGTCTCGCCGGCGCCGGCCAGGTGGGTGGACCTACAGTGTCGCAGGCCTGCGCCAGCAGCGTGCGCGCCCTGCAGACGGCCGCGCGCGAAGTCGCGGCGGGCACAGCCACGGCGGCGCTGGCCGTGGCCTGCGATCGCACTTCCAATGGACCGCACCTGTACTATCCTAATCCGGCCGGCAGCGGGGGCACCGGCGAGGCCGAGGATTTCATACTCGAGAACATGGCCTGCGATCCGCTCGGCGGCCACTCCATGGCGCAGACCGCGGAGAACGTCGCGGCAAAATACGCCATCACCCTGACCGAACAGCATGCACTGGTATTGCACCGGGAACAGCAATATCGGCGCGCGCTGGCCGACGGGCATGCCTTCCACAAGCGTTACATGCAGCTGCCCTTCGCAGTGCCAGATGCGCGGCTGCGCAAAACCGTGGCGCAGCTCGAGGGCGATGATGGCATACGCTTTTCCACGGCGGAGGGATTGGCGGCACTCAAGCCCGTGATCGCCGGCGGCACGGTGACCTACGGTGCCCAGACGCATCCGGCCGACGGTAATGCCGCCATCATCGTCACCGATGCGGCGCGCGCCCGCGAACTGTCGCGCAATCCGGCCATCGGCATCGAGCTGCTCGGCTTCGGCCTGAGCCGCGCGGCGCTGGGATTCATGCCCGAGGCGCCGATCGAGGCGGCGTCGCGCGCGCTGCAGGCGGCGGGCGTGGGCCTCAAGGATCTCACCGCTATCAACACCCACAATCCTTTTGCAGTCAACGATCTCGCCTTCGCCAAGGGTATGGGCACCGATGCGCTCGCCATGAACAACTACGGCTGTTCGCTGGTGTTCGGGCATCCCAACGGGCCCACCGGTATGCGCTCGACCATCGAGCTCATCGAAGAACTAGCCTTGCGCGGCGGCGGCCTGGGTCTGTTCGTCGGCTGCGCCGCCGGCGACACCGCCATGGCGCTGGTGCTGCGCGTTGGTGTCTGAGGAACGCGCTGCTCGACGAGGCGCAGGGCGCGCATCATCCCGCAACGGCACGATGTGCCCGGCACCAGCGTGCCAGCGATGCAGACTTTCTCGCCATCCCGTCCGGGAGCAGCTTGCGGTGCTGCGCCGTCAAGTCAAGGTGCTTGTAGAGCTTGCGCGCGCAGTTGCACACCACGGTGGGATGCGCATCCATGCTCAGTACCCGGCCTGCCACTGTTCGACCGATTGCCGCATGCAGGCGTCGCCGAGCTGCGCGCGCTGCGCCAGCGTGTCGGTCTCGATCATCACGTAGCGGGCATAAAACACCGCACCGCTCCGTTTGGCCTTACGCAGCGGACCCTCGCCGGCGCGGCTCGCCATGCGCAGCCACATCCAACCGGCGCCGACCAGGCCTGCAAGTCGCAGGTAGGCGGTCGCGCCTGCCTCCATATCGGCCGTTCGTCCCTGCGCCGACCAGTCGAGGAACAGCATCGAGATGCGCTCCAGTTGATCGGCGCCGTGAGCCACCGCCGCGCGAATGGCCTGCAAATCTGGCTCGCCCACCTCGCGTGTTGCGTCGGGCGACGTCCTGGGCTCCGCGGCACGCACCGCCTCCCGCACCAGCGCCAGAAATTCGCGGCAGCGCTGCGCGCCGTCGGCGATGAGCTTGCGCAGCACCAGGTCGATGGCCTGGATGCCGTTGGTGCCCTCGTAGATCGAACCCACGCGCACGTCGCGCACATATTGTTCGACGCCGTTGTCGTGGATGTAGCCGTGGCCGCCGAACACCTGCACGGCGAGATTGGCGACCTCCAGGCCCATTTCGGTGTTGCAGGCTTTGCAGATCGGCAGCAGCCATTGCGCCAGTCCCAGCGCCCGCGCCGCGGCGGCCGAGTCCGGATGATGTTCGCCAAGATCGAGCTGCAGCGCCGCTTCCAGCGTCAGCGCCCGCAGACCCTCCACCTGCACGCGCATGGACATCAGCATGCGGCGCACGTCGGGATGCTCGATGATGGGACGCGGCGGCCGGTCGGGCGCGCCACCCTGGAGCCGCTCCTGCGCATAGCCCAGCGCGCGGTTCAACGCCGCGCCGCCGATGGCCACACCCTGCACCGCCACGTCCAGGCGCATGGTGTTGACCATGGCGAACATGGCCTGCAATCCGCGCCCCGGCTCGCCGATGCGCCGCGCATGCGCCGCAGTGAATTCCAGCACGCAGGTGGGCGAAGCCTTCAGCCCCATCTTGTGTTCCAGGCGTGCGACGCGCACGCCGTTGCGCGCACCCTCGTGAATCTTCGGCACCAGGAACAACGACAGCCCGCGCGTGCCCGGCGCCGCGCCTGGCGTACGCGCCAGCACCAGGTGCACCAGCTGCTCGGAAAAATCGTTGTCGGCGTGGCTGATGAAAATCTTGGTGCCCGTGAGCTTGAAGCTGCCGTCGGGCTGCTCCACCGCCGTGGTCTGGATGCGGCCCACGTCGGAACCGGCCTGGGGCTCGGTGATGGCGATGGTGGCGCCGCTCCGCCCGTCGATCAGCGCAGGGATCAGCTTGCCAGCCAGCTCCTCACCGCCATGCGCCATCAGCAACCGTGCCGCGCCGCGCACTGCGGCGGGCAGCATGGAGAAGGCGAGATTGGCGCCGTTCCCCATTTCCCCGAAGGCGGCCTGCACCAGGCGCGGCAAACCCTGGCCGCCGAATTCGACCGGCAGATCCAGGCCCATCCAGCCGTCCGCCGAGTACTGCCGGTAGGCCTGCGCGAATCCCGGCGAATACACCAGCCGGCCATCCAGCAGTTGCGCTGGCTGCTCATCGCCCACCGCATTCAGCGGCGCCAGCACCTGCTCGGCGAAGCGCGCGCCTTGCTTCAGCACCTCGCGCACCACCTGCGCATCCAACCCCTCGAAAGCAGGCAACGCCTGAAGCCGCGCAAAGTCCAGCACCTGCAGCAGCAGGAATTCGAGATCCGCCAGCGGTGCGCGGTAGGAGTTGCTCATGGGCGATGCCTCGTATCGGATGCCAGAAGATCGTCCACCAGCCGCCGGGCGATGCTAAGGACCGAACCGCCTTGCCTCGTGGATTGCACCCATCGTAGCGTTGAGGCGCAGGACATGCATGATCATAGGCAGAACATCTGGCGATGTCTTCGCCGGCGTCTTCCATCACCCACCTCCTGGTATCCGGCGCCGGTCGAGAACGGTGAGGCTTTCATCCGCAACGATCGGCATCGCGGTAACGAGCATCCGTCCGACATCACCATCGCCAAGCCGATGTTTCATGGCGGTCAGATTGCCTTCTGGCCAGTGTCGACGGGTCATCACGCCGCCTCGAAGCGGCCCGCATCGACTTCGCCACAAATTCGCTAAACTGGCGGGGACGCCGCGTCGGCCGGCGGCCTGCGGAGTGTCGCGTTTGAGTTTTCGTTCCCTGTCTTTCCACGCCTTGCCCGGCCTGCCCGAGGTGCTGCCCGACATGGCACTGGGGCCGCTCATCCTGGATGCGCTGGCCGCTGCGAATCTCGCCCTCACTGCTGACGACACCTTGCTCGTCTGCCAGAAGATCGTGTCCAAATCGGAAGGACGTCGTGTGGAGCTGAGCGGCGTGGAACCATCCGTCCGCGCGCGCGAGCTGGCGACCATGTGTTTGAAGGATGCGCGGCTGGTGGAACTGGTGCTGCGCGAATCCACGCGGGTGGTGCGCTGCGTGCCGAATGTGCTCATCGTGCGCCACCGGCTCGGGTTCGTGGTGGCCAACGCCGCCATCGACCAGTCCAACGTGCCGGGCGGCGGTGAGCACGCGCTGCTGCTCCCCAAGGACCCCGATGCTTCGGCGCGTGACCTGCGCGAGGCGCTGCGCTCGGCCGTGGGCCTTGCGCCGGCGGTCATTATCACCGACAGCTTCGGCCGCGCCTGGCGGCAGGGTGTATGCGGCACGGCGATCGGCAGTGCCGGTATCCAGGCGCTGCTGGACCGGCGCGGCGAGACCGACCGCGAGGGGCGCACGCTCCAGGTCACGCAGGTGGCCATCGCCGATGCACTGGCCGCCGCGGCCGCGCTGGTCATGGGCGAAGCGGCGGAGGGACAGCCGGTGGTGCTGGCGCGTGGCGTGCCGCCGAATCTGCTGATCGAGTCTGCCGGCGCCGCCGCGCTGGTGCGTCCGCCCGAGCAGGACTTGTTTCAATAGGAGTCTCGCCTTGAGCAAGATCGTCGCGCTATGCGGCGGCGTGGGCGGCGCCAAGCTCGCCGATGGG
>JAFEGC010000023.1 GCA_018240265.1 Pseudomonadota bacterium
ATACTGCTCGTACAGCTCCGCCTCGGGTGAGCCCGGCCGCGGACTCCAGTCGTATTCCCAGCGTACCAGCGGCGGCATGGACAGGAGAATGGACTCGGTGCGGCCCTGTGATTGCAGACCGAACAGCGTGCCGCGGTCGTACACCAGGTTGAACTCCACGTAGCGCCCGCGCCGGTACAGCTGAAAGCTGCGCTCGCGCTCGCCGTAGGGTGTATCGCGGCGCCGTTCGACGATGGGCAGATACGCCGGCAGGTAGTGATCGCCTACGCTTTGCATCAGCGCGAAACTCCGCTCGAAGCCGCCCTCGTTCAAATCGTCGAAGAACAGCCCGCCCACGCCGCGGGTCTCGTTGCGATGCTTGAGAAAAAAATACTGGTCACACCAGGACTTGAAGCGCGGGTAGATCTGCGTCCCGAACGGCTCGCAGGCCGCGTGCGCCGTGCGGTGCCAGTGCAGCACGTCATCCGCGAACGGATAGAACGGCGTCAGGTCGAAACCGCCGCCGAACCACCACAGCGGCGCGCGCCCCGTGGGCCGCGCGATGAGAAAGCGCACATTGGCGTGCGAAGTCGGCACGTACGGGTTGAGCGGATGCATGATGAGCGAAACGCCCATGGCTTCGAACGGTGCGCCGCCGAGTTCGGCGCGATGGCTGGAGGCCGACGGCGGGAGGCTGGCGCCCTGGATGTGGGAAAAGGCGATGCCGGCCTTCTCGAACACCGCGCCCTCGGCCAGCGCGCAGGTTTCACCGCCGCCGCCTTCGGCGCGCGTCCAGGTATCGCGGCGAAAGCGGGCGCGGCCATCGACCTGCTCCACGTCCGCGACGATGCGGTTCAACAAGACGTGCAGATAGTCCTGGACGGCCGCGGGATCGGCAGCGGTCGAGGCGGCTTCAGCGTGCGTCGTCATGGAATTCCATCCGGTCTGCGCCAGGGTTCATGCCCACGATCCGATGTGCACCGCCCGAGGCGAGAGGTTCATGTTGTCGAGCGCCAGTGTCGCACGGCGCGCCGCTGTAGGGCATGTCCCGATGTTCTAAGATCGGGTGCCGGACTTCTTCTTCGGTGCCGCTTTCTGGGCGGCGCCGGCGGTGGAACGGCGGGGTTTGGCCGCGGCGGCGCCGACTTTGCCGGCCGGGCGGCTGGCCGAGGTGGAGCGACTGGGTTTCGCGCGCGGCGTGGCTTTGGCGGCCGCTGCCATCGGTGCACGGGTGACCGTGGTCGATGCGCGGCTGCCCGGGGCGGACGGTGCACGGGTGGCGGTGGCGGATGTTCGCGTTCCGGCGCCGGGCCGGGTCGGGCGCATCTTGCCGCTGGCCTCGCTGATCGACGCCGCCGGTTTGCCGCGCGCCTTTGTGCCGGTGCCGCCGGCTTGCGCGTTCACGCTGGCAGTGTCCGCCGCACCCTTGCCGGCCGCCTTGCCTGCCTTCGCGCCCTTGCGGCCCCAGCGGCCGAAAGTCCGTGCCGGCGCGGCGGCCAGCATTTCCTGGCACTGAGCCAACGTCAGGGTCTTGGGATCGCGATCCTTCGGGATCTTGGCGTTGCGTGCCTTGTCGGTGACATAGGGGCCGAAGCGGCCGTTCAACACCTGGATGCCGGCGCCGGGAAAATCCAGGATCAGCCGATTGGCATCCGCGATCTCTTTTTCCTTGATGACTTCCAGCGCCCGCGCCGGTTCGATGGTGTACGGGTCATCGACTTTCAGCGAGACGTACTTGGCGCCGTACTTGAGATAGGGGCCGAAGCGGCCAACGTTGGCGATGATCTCCTCGCCCTGGTCGGTGGTCCCGAGTTTGCGCGGCAGCTTGAACAGCTCCATCGCCTGCTCGAAGCTGATGCTGTCCATTTTCTGCCCCGGACGCAGGCCGGCGAACTTGGGCTTTTCCTCGTCGTCCTTGGTGCCGATCTGCACGAAGGGTCCGAAGCGTCCCATGCGCACGCTCACCGGTTTGCCGCTGGCCGGGTCCGTGCCCAACTCGCGCGCCTGCGCGACCTCGTCGCGGCTGACGTTCGCCTCGGTGTCGTTCACCAGCTTGATGAAGGGTTGCCAGAAGCGATCCAGCAGCGGTATCCACTCCTGATCGCCGTTCGATACCTCGTCCAGGTCGTCCTCCATCTTGGCGGTGAAGTCGTAGTCGACGTAGGTGGTGAAGTACACCGTGAGAAAGCGGCTGACGATCTTGCCGATGTCGGTGGCGGTGAAGCGCCGGTTCTCGATTTCGACGTAGCCGCGGTCGCGCAGCGTGGAGATGATGGAGGCGTAGGTGGAGGGCCGGCCGATGCCGTATTCCTCCAGCGCCTTGACCAGCGAAGCCTCGGTGTAGCGCGGCGGCGGTTCGGTGAAATGCTGGGCGGGTACGATGCCCACCAACTGCGGCCGATCGCCTTGCTTGAGCGGCGGCAGCACGTGGTCGGTGTCATCCTGCACGGCGTCGTCTACCCCTTCCTGGTAGACCGCGATGTAACCTGGCTTCACCAGCGTGGAACCGTTGGCACGCAGCACGTGGCGCTTCGGACCGTCGGGGCCGGCGAGCATGTCCACCGCCACGGTGTCGAACACGGCCGGCGCCATCTGGCAGGCCATGGTGCGCTTCCACACCAGTGAATACAGCCGGAACTGGTCGGAGTCGAGATGGCGCTCGATGTCGGCGGGCACGATGGCGGCGGAGGTGGGACGGATGGCCTCGTGCGCCTCCTGCGCGTTCTTGGACTTGGCGCGGTACACGCGCACCTCGTCCGCGAGGGCCTCCTGGCCGTAGAGCTTGACCACGGTGGCGCGGATCTCGGCCACCGCCTCCTGCGCGAGATTCACCGAATCGGTGCGCATGTAGGTGATGAGACCCACCGCGCCGTCGCCGATGTCCACGCCTTCGTACAGCTGCTGCGCCACGCGCATGGTCTTCTGCGCCGAAAAGCCCAGCTTGCGCGCCGCCTCCTGCTGGAGCGTGGAGGTGGTGAAGGGCGGCGCCGGATTGCGCCGACGCTGCTTGCGCTCCACCGCGAGCACGTGCAAGCTCCCCTGCGCCGCCTCGCGCAGCGTGCGATCGACCTCCTGGGCCTGCTGCGCATTGGTGAAGCTGAACTGCTCCACCTTGACGCCCTGGTATTCGACCAGCTTGGCGGGGAAGCGCTGGCCGGTGAATTCACCCTCGGCGTCGATGGTCCAGTATTCCTGCGGCACGAAGGCGGCGATGGCCTCCTCGCGCTCGCAGATCATGCGCAGCGCCGGGCTCTGCACGCGGCCCGCCGACAGACCCGGGCGCACCTTCTTCCACAGAAGCGGGGAGAGATTGAACCCCACCAGGTAGTCGAGCGCGCGGCGCGCCTGCTGGGCGTTCACCAGGTCATTGGACAGATCGCGCGGCTCCGCCATGGCCTGGCGCACGGCATTGCGCGTGATTTCGTAGAACGCCACGCGCCGCACCGCTTTGCCCTTGAGATCGCCGCGCTCCTTCAGGAGCTCCCGCAGGTGCCAGGAGATGGCCTCGCCCTCGCGGTCCGGGTCGGTGGCGAGGAACAGCGCATCGGCCTTCTTCAGCGCGCGCGAGATGGCATCAACGTGTTTCTGGTTGCGCTCGATCACCTGGTACTTCATGGCGAAGTGGTGCTCGGGGTCGACCGCGCCGCCCTTGGGTACCAGGTCGCGCACGTGGCCGTAGGAGGCCAGCACCTCGAAGTCCTTGCCCAAATATTTCTTGATGGTCTTCGCCTTGGCAGGCGATTCCACGATGACGAGATTGGTGCTCAAAGGTCAGTGCAACGCGTCGGAGTGTTCTTCGAAAACCAGGTCTTCCATTTGCGCATAGGCGGATTCCTGTCCCGGCTGGCTGAACAGCACCATCAACACGACCCACTTGACCTGTTCGATGTCGATTTCGTCGGCTTCGAGCGCCATCAGCCGGTCGATGACCACTTCACGCTGGGCGGTGGACAGGATGCCGACGTTTTCCAGATATAAAAGGTAGCCGCGAGCGTCCGTGTCCAGGCGCCAGGCTTCCTGGCTGTTGAAAATGCGCACTGCACGCGCCGTGGCCTGCGCCACCTTGCCCACCTGCTCGCGTGACAGCCCGTCCAGCCATTCCAGCGCGCGTTCGACATCGCGCTCGGCGAAACTCGCCCTTTCCAGCTCGCGCTTGAGCGTGGCGCGGTTGGGGCGCGGCTCCTCGTCGATCTGCAGGTAATTCTCGAACAGGTAAATCAGCAGGTCGAGAACGTTGTCTTTCACCTCATGGGCTCCTGACGATGCGCATATATCGGCCCCCATGGGCGCTTTTGACGTGGCCTTCGAGCTCCAGAATCAGCATCATCGAGGATACTTGCTCCGGCTTGAAGCCCGTGCGAAGCACCAGCACGTCCAGATCCAGGGGCTCGAAACCGAGCGCATCTAACAAGATTTCGTGGACCTTGTCCATGCTTGTCGCGGATTTGACCGCTTCCGCGGCCGCGCCCTGCGCCATCCGCGGCGCCGCGTTCAAACAGGAAAAGTTCAATTCGCTCAATATGTCAGCGACATTTTCCACAAGCTTCGCGCCGTCGCGGATCAGCCGGTGGCAGCCGCGCGCCAGCGGATTGTGGATCGACCCTGGCAGCGCGAACACCTCGCGCCCCGCTTCGCCGGCGAGCCGCGCGGTGATCAGCGAGCCGGAGCGATGCGCCGCTTCGATGACCAGCGTGCCCAGCGACAGGCCGGCGATCAGGCGGTTGCGCCGGGGAAAATTTCCGGCGCGGGGTGGTGTGCCCAGCGGGAATTCGCTCACCAGGACGCCATCGACGACGATCTGGCGCGACAGTTGCGCATGCAGCCGCGGGTAGATGAGATCGATGCCGGTGCCGAGCACGGCGATGGTCGGCGCCGGCACACTCAGCGCGCCGCGATGCGCGGCGGCATCGATCCCCTGCGCCAGTCCGCTGGTGATGGCGAGCCCCTGCAGGGCGAGATGTCGCGCGAAGGCGAAGGCGTTTTCCGTACCCGCCGCCGTGGGGTTGCGGCTGCCGACGATGGCGAGCTGCGGTTCGAGCAGCCGCGCCGGCTCACCGTAAACATATAGAGCGAGCGGTCCGCCCTCGGTGGCGAGCAGCAACGGAGGGTAGCGGGCATCGGTGTAGGGCAGCAGGTGATGTCCCGGCGTCTCCAGCCAGCGTTGCTCGTCCGGTGCGAGTCCGGCATGCCGTGTGAGATGGTGCCGGACTGTCGGATCGATCCCCGCTGCGGCCAACGCGTCGGCGGGCAGCCGCAGCACTGCGGCGGGATTGCCGGCGGCGGCCAATGCAGCCTGCAGCTTGCGGATGCTCAGTCCCGGCGTGCGCGACAACGCCACCCAGGCCGCCAGATCCTCCGTGATCTCCATAGGTCCACGATCATAACGACCCAAATGGCGGAACGCCGGCGCGAGGCCGGCGTGTTGGTGCAGAAATGCGGCTAGGGATTCTCGATCTTGTCCAGCACCTTGATGGTGCTCTTCGCCTCCATCACCAGGCCATAGCTGATGCGATCGAAGGTCTTGAACACCATGAATGTGCCGGTGCGCTCCTCGGGGAGCTGCACGTTCTTGGCGAACACGGTCAGGTTGTGCACGAGCGAGTTCTTTTCCCGGTCCGGCACCACTTCGCCGAGGCGGTAGATGCCCAGCACGTTGCCCGGCGCGAGGCCATGGCGCGCGCCGCGGTTGATCACCACCACCTGGTACTGGCCGATCATTTCCACGCCGTCATGCACCGAGATGATCTGCCCGTTGACCTTGACCTTGGGTGCGCTGGGCACGAAGTCCAGCGGCACGTCGACATTGCCGGAGAACAGCCGGTCACCGGCCAGGGTTTCGCGACCGGATTCGGTGAGCAGGAGCGAGGCCGGGTCGCCGCCGCGGGTGACCTTGCCCGCCGCGGTGAACACGCCGTCGTAGCCGAGCACATCGCCGCCGTCGGGGTCGTGGAGTTTCGCGCCCAGGCGCACGATGTTGTAGTGCGAGCCCACCTCGACCGGATCGTGGAAGCCGCGGGCATAAATGGTGTTGCCCTCGGCCATGACCACGTGCTTGTCCTTGGCGGCGAGCACGTAGGGTGCCTTCTTGAAGTCCTCGGCGCTGATCACCGAGGGCTTGGACATGAAGGCGGCCACGATCTCGTACGGAATGGAGCGGATCGCATCTTCAAGGGGTTGGCTGCGCACCCGCGGCTCCACCCTGACCGCGCCGCCACGCTCCAGCGTCACGCGCGGCTGGCCGTCGATGTACACCAGCCGCAGGGTGTCGCCGGGATAGATGCGGTGGGGGTTCTGGATCTGCGGGTTGACATGCCAGATCTCCGGCCAGTACCAGGGGTCGCGCAGGAACATCTTGGAAATGCCCCACAGCGTGTCGCCGCGCTTGACCACGTAGGAATCCGGTGCGCCCGACGCCAGCACGGGCCCTGCGGCTTGTTCGGAGGATTGGGTGGAGGTGGAAGCCGAGCCGGGCTCGTTGGCCGCCTCCATGGCCGTGCGCTCATCGCCCACCACCGTGCCCTGCACCTGGGTGTCGTTGGAGGCCACCGGCACCGGCGCCGCCGTCCGTTCCTTCTTGTGGAAGGGATTCCAGGAAGAGCAACCGGCGCTGAGCGCCAGGGCAAAACACAACGGAATCAAAGTTTTATGCTTGTTCATAACCTGCCCGATCGTCTGCAGCTGCATTCGCTGTGCTCCTTACGGCCGCTTACGTTCCAAGTGCAATCACGGATGGCTGTATACTGCGTATCTGCCGCCCGTTACCAGGATGCAGTCCAAAAGTTTCTAGCCTCGTTTCGTCCGTGCTGCCTTCCGCATCGCATCGCCGCAGCGGGTATTAAGTTAAGCAGCGGCGGAACTTTAGCAACAATTGGCAGCCGAAAACACGAAATTGCTCTCATAACCTCCATGACCCAGCTGGCTATTCTCGAATACCCCGATCCACGTTTGCGCAACCAGGCCCTGCCCGTTGCGAGGGTGGATGCTGCGGTGCGCAAATTGATGGATGACATGCTGGAAACCATGTACGCCTCGAAGGGCATTGGCCTTGCCGCCACGCAGGTCAACGTGTCGCAGCGCGTCATCGTCATCGACATCAGCGAGACCAAGGACCAGCCGCTGTACCTGGCCAACCCCGAGATCATCCAGTCGAGCGGTCGCCAGCCGCGCGAGGAAGGCTGCCTGTCCGTGCCCGGCATTTACGAAAAGGTCGAGCGCGCCGAGAAGGTCGTGGTACGCGCGTTGGGACGGGACGGCAAGACATTCGAACTGCCGGCCGATGGCCTGCTCGGCGTATGCATCCAGCATGAAATCGATCACCTGGATGGCAAGTTGTTTGTCGATTACCTGTCGGAGTTGAAGCGCCAGCTCATCCGCCGGCGTTTGCAGAAGGAAAGAAAACAACGGACGCCCGCCGCGGACCGGCGTACGCCCGTACCGGTTTGAAACTCGCATTCGCGGGAACGCCTGAGTTTGCCGTGCCGGCGCTGATGGCGCTGGCGCAGGCCCACGAGGTTTGCGGCGTGTTCACCCAACCCGACCGCAAGGCCGGCCGCGGCCGGCTGCTCACGCCCAGCCCGGTGAAGGCCTGGGCGCAGGCGCGCGACCTGGCGGTGTTCCAGCCTGCGAATTTTCGCAACGAAGAAGCCGTGCACAGTCTCGCCGAGCTGCGGGTCGATGCGCTGGTGGTGGTGGCCTATGGGTTGTTACTGCCGCCAGTGGTGTTGAGCCTGCCGCGGCTGGGATGTTTCAACATCCACGCCTCGCTCCTGCCGCGCTGGCGTGGCGCCGCCCCGATCCAGCGCGCCATTTTCGCCGGCGATGCGCAGACCGGTATCACCATCATGCGTATGGAGGCGGGGCTGGATACCGGGCCGGTGCTGGCTCGGGCGGTCTTGGACATCGGGCCACGAGATACCTCGGGCACGCTGCACGCGGTGCTGGCGCGGCTGGGAGCGCGGCTGATGTGCCAGACCCTGGACCTGCTGGTGCGAGGCGAAGTCCGCGAAACGCCCCAGCCGGACAGCGGCATCACCTACGCCGCCAAGATCGACAAGGCCGAGGCCGAGATCCGTTGGAGTGGGACGGCGGTGCATATCGACCGGCAGGTGCGCGCCTTCGATCCACGTCCCGTCGCGCAGACGCACTGGCAGGGACAACAGCTGCGCGTGTGGCAGGCCGAAGTGCTGCGGACGGATGGCGCCGGCGCCGAGCCCGGCCTGGTGCTGACCCATTCCGATGCGGGTGTCGATGTCGCCTGCGGACAGGGCATGCTGCGCATCACCCAGCTGCAGCTTCCGGGGCGCACGCGCGCCAGCGCCGCAGAGCTCCTGCGCGCCCGCTCCCTGGCCGGCGCGCGGCTCGGTGACGCATGAGCCGCGTCTTGTCTGCGCGGGCCCTTGCAGCGCGGGCGTTAGCCGCGGTGCTGGAGCGCGACGTGACCCTGGAGGCGGCGCTGGAACAAGCGCTGCGCGAGGCGCCCGCGACCTTGCATGCCAACGTGCGCTCGCTGGGCTACGGTGCGGTGCGCGGCTATTTCCGCCACGAGGCGCTGTTGAAACGCCTGCTGGCGCAACCGCTGGCATCCTCGGCGCGCCTGGCGCGCGCGTTGCTGTCGGTGGCGCTGTTCGAACTCGAGGACGCGCGCACGCCGCAGTATGCGGTGGTCGATGCCGCGGTGGAGGCCGCGCGGGATCTGCATTTGCACAAGCTCACCGGGCTCATCAATGCGCTGCTGCGGCGTTATTTGCGCGAACGCGAGCCGCTGGATGCAGATCTGGCGCGCAACCCGGCGGTGCGCCATGCGTTCCCCGAGTGGCTGGCGCAGCAGATACGCGCCGACTGGCCGGTGCGCTGGACCCAGATCCTGGCCGCCAGCGACCGCCAGGCGCCGCTGTGGCTGCGTATCAATGCGCGGCGCGCCGCCGATCAGGCGTACCTGGAGGAATTACGCAAGCAGGGCATGCCGGCGCACCTGCAGCCGCAGGTGCCGCATGCGCTGGTGCTGGAAAAGGCCTGCGAGGTGGGTGAGCTGCCCGGCTTCGGCGACGGCCGGTGCTCCGTACAGGACCTGGGTGCGCAGTGCGTGGCATTTCCGTTGGCGCTCGCCCCGGGACAGCGCGTGCTGGATGCCTGCGCGGCACCGGGTGGCAAGACGGCGCTCATCGCCGAGCGACAGCCGCGGCTCGCGGCGTTATGGGCGGTGGACGTCGATGCGCAGCGGGTGCCGCTGATCGAGGCGGGCCTTGCGCGCTTGGGTTGCGAGGCGCGCGTGTGCTGCGCCGACGCCGCACGCCCGGACACCTGGTGGGACGGTCAGGGCTTCGACCGAATCCTGCTGGATGCGCCCTGCTCGGCGCTGGGCGTGATCCGGCGGCATTCGGACATCCGGCTGCGGCGTCGACCCGGAGACATCGACAAGTTCGCCAGCCGGCAGCAGGGACTGCTGCGCGCACTGTTCGATCTGCTCCTGCCCGGCGGCCGCCTGGTGTATGCCACCTGCACGGTGACGCGGCGGGAAAACCGCGACACGATCGCCGCGTTCCTGGCGGCAACGCCGACGGCGGCCATGGTGCCGCCGGTCCAATGGGAAGGATGGCCGGACTTGGGAGAAACGGATGAGTGCGGTGTGCAGATCCTGCCCGGGGAGGCGGGCGCGGACGGCTTCTATTATGCTGCCCTGACCAAGCAATGAATCACCGATCCTCTTCCATCGCGCGTCTTCCAACGCTGCTGGCCGCCTGGTTCGCCACGCTGGCTTTGGCGCTGAGCGGTCCGGCGCATGCCGACGGCCTGGGCGGACGGTTCGAGGTGCGCTCGGCGGATCTGGGCTTGAAGGAGGGCGTGTATCACCTGAACGCGCGTCTGGATCTGCCCATCACGGTCGCGGTCCGACAGGGGCTGGCCGACGGCGTGCCTCTCTCGCTCCAGCTGGAGCTGTCGATCGAACGGGGCCGGCGCCTGCTGCCCAATGCCACCGTGGCCAACCTGGTGCAGCGCTATCACCTGCAATACAACGCGGTGAGTGCGCGCTACGTGCTGCGCAACATCAACAGCGGTGACCAGGAAAGCTTCGCCACGGTGGACGAGGCGCTGGCGCGCCTGTCGCAGATCCGCGATGTGCCGGTGCTGGACAAGAGTTTCATCGAGTCGGGACCGCACTACGAGGCCAACGTGCGCGCCAAGGTGGATTACGGCGCCGTGCCGCTGACGGTGCGCATCCTGATGTTCTGGGTCAACGACTGGCACCGCGAATCCGAGTGGTACACGTGGACACTGCAAGAATAGGCCGCAAGGTCTCGGTTCTGGCCCGCAGGTACGGTTCTTCCGCGCTGGGCGCCGCCGCGCTGGCATTGTGGTTGGGTGCGCTGCTGCTGCTGGCACGCGCCGCGCAGAACTCGGCCGATTTCGACAAGTGGCTGCCGTGGATCCTGCTGATCAACATCACCGGCTTGATCACACTGTTCGTGCTGCTGGCCGGCAAGCTGTTCCGGTTGGTGCGCGAGTACCGGCGCCACGTGCCCGGCTCGCGCCTCACCGCGCGCACCGTGGGCGTGTTCAGCGTGCTCGCGGTCGGGCCGATCCTGGTGGTGTACTACTTCGCGCTGCAGTTCCTGAACCGCGGCATCGACAGCTGGTTCGAACTGGAGGTCAGCCAAGGTTTGTCCGATACACGCGAGCTGTCGCGCGCGGCACTGGATCTGCGCGTGCGTGAATTCCTGCAGCGCACGCAGGGCGTGGCGCGCGAGCTGGGCAATCTGCCCGACATCGACCTGATCGGTACCCTCGACCGCGAACGGCGCGGCACCGGTGCGCTGGAGTTTTCGGTCATCGGCCCGCAGATGCGCATCCTCGCCACCAGCTCGGATCGACCCATGGACGTGATCCCGCTGCCCGCGCCGGAGGAGATGATCGCCCAGGTGCGCCGCGGTCGGCCGTTCGTGAGCCTGGACACGGATGCGGCCGGCGGCTACGTGGTGCGAGCCGCGGCGCTTCTGGATGCCGAAGACAATCCCGGCTCGCGCGTGCTCATCGCCGTCTACCCGGTGCCGCAGCAGCTGTCCCGGTTGGCCGACACCGTGCAGCGCTCCTATACGCAGTACGCGAACCTGGTACAGCTCCGTCAGCCGCTGAAATCCACCCTGGCGCTGATCCTCACCTTTGTGGTGCTGATGTCGCTGATCGCCGCGGTGTACGGCGCGTTCTTCACCGCGCAGCGTCTGGTCAAGCCGGTGCAGGACCTGATCGCCGGCACGCGCGCGGTGGCCAAAGGCGACTTCGACACCCGCTTGCCGCTGCCCTCGCGCGATGAGCTGGGGCACCTGGTGATCTCATTCAACGACATGACCAAGCGCCTGGCACGCTCGCGCGAGGAAACCGTGCGCAGCCAGCAGGCGGTGGAGGCCGAGCGCGGGAGTCTGGCGGTGATCCTGGCGCGCCTGTCCACCGGTGTGATCGCGCTGCAGCCGGATTTCACGGTGCGCATCGCGAATCAGGCAGCCGGCGCGATTCTCGGCGTGGATCTGGGCGCGGCCGCGGGACGCAAGCTCGCCGAGGCGGGCGGTGATGCCGAACTGTTCGCGCAGTTCCTGGACACGGTCGCTGAGCGGCTGCAGCAGGGCGCGCTTGAATGGCGCGAGCAGATCGAACTTAACTCCGACTCGGGCAAGCGCGTGCTGATGTGCGCCTGCACCACTCTGCCCAGCGAGACCGGCGGCGTGCCGGGCATGGTGCTGGTGTTCGACGACATCACCACGCTCCTGCAGGCGCAGCGCGATGCGGCCTGGGGCGAGGTGGCGCGCAGGTTGGCGCACGAGATCAAGAATCCGCTTACGCCCATCCAGCTGTCGGCCGAGCGCATGCGTCGCAAGTTCCTGGGCAGCATGAACGAGCGGGACGCGCAGATCCTGGAGCGCGCCACCCACACCATCGTGGCTCAGGTGGACGCCATGAAGCAGATGGTGAACGCCTTCAGCGAATACGCGCGCGCGCCGGACATGCACGTGTCGCGGTTCGATTTGAACCAGCTCGTGCGTGAAGTGGTCGATTTTTACAGGGTGCAGGCCGGGGGCGTGGAGTTGCAGCTGGATCTCGATGCACATCTGCCCGAGGTTGCCGCGGATCGGATGCGTATCCGCCAAATCCTCAACAATCTGTTGACCAATTCCCTGGAGGCGCTCGAGGGTCGCCCGGAAGCACGTATTGCTATTGAGACCCGCGTCACGGAGGATTCCGGACAGGCGCAGGCGGCCATGGTGGTGGCCGACAATGGCCCCGGGTTCCAGCGCGACCTCATCGGTACGGTGTTCGACCCCTATGTCACCAGCAAACCGAAGGGAACCGGCCTGGGGTTGGCCATCGTCAAGAAGATTGTCGAGGAGCACGGTGGGCGAATCGAGGCGGACAATCCGCGCTCCGGCGGGGCCCGGGTCCGCATCCTGCTGCCGCTGGGCGAAAGCTCGCGCGGCCACCTGGCGCGAGATGCGCGCAAGGGCGACTTGAGGAGAGAACGAGCATGAGTGCTGGCAGAATTCTGGTGGTCGATGACGAGTCGGACATCCGCGGCCTGTTGAAGGAAATCCTCTCCGAGGAAGGGTACGAAGTCGAGGTGGCCGGCAATGGTGCGCAGGCGCGCGAGCGGCGAGCGGCCCGCACCCCGGACCTGGTGCTGCTCGATATCTGGATGCCGGACACCGACGGCATCACCCTGCTGCGCGAGTGGTCAGTGCGCCAGACCGAGGAGTGCCCGGTGGTGATGATGTCGGGCCACGGCACGGTAGAGACCGCGGTAGAGGCCACGCGTCTGGGCGCGTTTGACTTCGTGGAGAAACCGCTGTCGCTGACCAAGCTGCTGCGCACCGTGGAGCGGGCGCTGGACTCCGGCCGGCGCAAGCGCCTGTCGAGCCGAGGACAGAACACGCCGCTGGTGGCGCCCATCGGCAAAAGCAAGGCCACCATCATGCTGCGCGAGCAGATTCAGCAGGCCGCGCCCAGCAACTCGCCGGTGCTGCTGGTGGGCGAGCTGGGTTCGGGCCGCGAGGCCTACGCGCGCTACCTGCATTCCTTGAGCCCGCGCTCGCTCAAGCCGTTTGTGTCCATCATCCCGGCGAGTCTGGTCGCCGATCCCGCGGTGACGTTGTTCGGCAGCGAGCGCGATGGACGCGCGGAAATCGGCCTGCTGGAACAGGCGGCCGGCGGCTCGGCGTACGTGAACACGCTGGAGGATCTCAGCGCCGAGGTCCAGAAGCTGATTGTCGGTGCCATCGAGCAGGGTGGCTTCACGCGGGAGGGCGGGCGCCAGCAGGTGCCGTTGAACGTGCGCTGGATCGCCTCGGCGCAGCCGGGATTCGATCAGCAGAACGGCGCGACACCCGTGCGGCGCGACCTCATCGCCCATCTCAACGTCATCACGCTACGCGTGCCGCCGCTGCGTGAATTCGCTGAAGATGTGCCGGACCTGCTGCGCTACTACGTCGATCGCCTGGTAGACGACCAGCACCTGCCGTTGCGCCGCTTCAGCGTGGCGGCGCAGAATCGGCTGCGCAACTATCCCTGGCCGGGCAACGTGGGTGAGCTCAAAAGCCTGGTGCAGCGACTGCTGATCCTGGGCGGGGACGAGGAGATCCGGCTGGAGGAGATCGAGCGCGAACTGGCGGTGCAGGCGCCGGTGGATGAGCCGCTGGTGAAGCAGGACTTGCTGGCGCTGCCGTTGCGCGAGGCGCGCGAGCATTTCGAGCGCGCCTACCTGCAGCAGCAGTTGCAGCTGTGCAACGGCAAGGTTGGCCAGCTCGCCAAACGCGTCGGCATGGAACGCACGCACCTGTACCGTAAGCTTCGCGCGCTGGGCGTGGATTTCAAGCAGCTCGGCGAGGACTGAAAGCGCGCAAGCGCCGCGCCGGGCGCATGCGCACGATCTGCGCGGCGGTAACCTACGCGGCCCGGTGTAGCGATGCCCGCCTGACCTGCCGCCGTCCGGCAGGATTGCCAGCTTCCGCGGCGGCCGGTTTAAAATGGGAGATGCCGCTGCTCCGCCGTATCCTGCCGCTATGCCTTGTCTTTGCTCTGCCGGCCTGCGCAGACGCCGTAGCGGCGAATGGCCAAGCGCAGCGCTTTGCGGCCGGCGATGTGGCGGCTGATGCGCAGCGCAGCGCGCCAGGCAATGCGCCGAACAATGCGCCGGGCGAGTTCACCGCTGCCTGGCAGCGGGTGCAGTCGAACCAGCCCGATCTGCCCGATTCGGACGCGCTTCAGCATTACCTGATCTATGACTATCTGCAGGCCGCACGTCTGCGCCGCGAACTGCAACAGGCACCCTCGGAGTCGCTGGATGTGCGCATCGAGACCTTCCTGAATGCGCACATCGCGCAGCCGGTGAGTCGCGGCCTGCGGCGCGACTGGCTGGTGAGCCTGGGCACGCGCGCCCGCTGGGACCTGTTCCTGCCGCGCGCGGCCACGAGCACGGACGCGCAGGTCCTGTGCCTGCGACTCGCCGGGCGGCTGGCGAGCGGCGATACGGCGGGCCTGGCTGCGGAGGCGCTGACGCGTTGGCGTCAGCCGCAAACTTCGCCGTCGGAGTGCGCCCCGGTGTTCGACTGGCTGCGACAGCAGGGCGCCATCACGCCGGCCCTGGCCGAGGAGCGCACGCGCGCCGCGTTGGCTGCGGATAACTGGCGCGTGGCGCGCGAATCGGTGGACGATGTGCCGCCGCCGCGCAACGCGCCGCTTCTGCAATGGATCGATCTGCTGCGCTCGCCGCAGCGGGAGCTGGATGCACTGGCGCGGGATCCGGCGCGGACGGTGGAGTCGCGAGCGTTGCTGGCCGGTTTCGCACGCTTCGCCATCGCCGATGCGGCCGGTGCCGCCGAGCTGTTGCCGCAGCTGATGCAGCGCCAGGAGCTGGCAGCGCAGGACAAAGGTCAGCTGCAGCGCAGCCTGGCGCTGGGCGCCGCGTATTCGCGTAATCCCGACGCGCTTGGTTTTTTCGAACGCGTGCCGGCCGAGCAGCTCGATGTCAATGCACAGGAGTGGCGAGTACGCGCGGCACTTCTGGCCGGAAATTTTCGCCAGGCCCAGATTTGGCTCGAACAGATGCCGCCGCAACTTGCCTCCCAGCCCCGCTGGCGCTACTGGCATGCCCGCGCCCTCGAACGCAACGAAGGTTCCGCGGCCGCGGCAGCCGCGTACACGGAACTGGCCACCTTGCGCGATTTCTTCGGCTACCTCGCCGCCGATCGCGCGCATCGCCCGTATCAATTGAATGCGATGGCGCTGGTCGAGGATGCGGCATTGCAGGCCTCATTGACCGCTCGCGAAGGTATGCGGCGCGCGCACGCGCTGGTGGACTGCAGTCTGCTGGACGAAGCCGCCGTGGAATGGGGCGTGGCGCTTGACGATGCCGACGTCGCGACGCGCACCCAGGCGGCGCTGCTCGCCGCCGGCTGGGGCTGGTACGCACAGGCGATTGCGACACTGGCGCAGGTCGGTGCGTGGGACGATGTGAAACTGCGTTACCCCCGGCCGTACGCGCAGCAGGTGGCGCGCGCCAGCGAGCGCACCGGCGTGCCGGCGGATTGGATCTACGCCGTCATGCGCCAGGAAAGCCTGTATCGTCCCAATGCCGTGTCCGCGGCGGGAGCCCGCGGCCTGTTGCAGGTGATGCCCGGCACGGCGGCGGCGCTGGCCAAGCGCTGGAAAATCCCCTATACCTCGCGCGATGCGCTGTTCGACCCCGCCACCGCAACGCTCCTCGGCGCCGCGCATCTGCGCGAGGTGCTCGACAAGTACCAGGGCGCGCTGCCGCTGAGCCTTGCCGCCTACAATGCCGGCACCGTGCCGGTGAGACGTTGGCGGCCGCGTCGCACGCTGGATGCGGACGTGTGGATCGAAAACATTCCTTATGTCGAAACGCGCGGCTATGTGCAGCGGGTGCTGGAACACATCGTGGCCTTCGCCTGGGTGCGCGAGGCGCGACTACCGCGCCTGTCGGAGCTGATGCCGCCGGTGGGTCCGGCCGGCTAGGCGGTCCGGCCCCGCGCGCCTAGAATATCCGATCATTCAGGAGGAATTTTTCATGGCGACGGGTTGGGCGGGCGAAGGCGCGGTGCAGGAACAGATCGACGCGACGGTGAAAGATGCCGTTGAGCGCGCCAAGAGCCAGTTGCCGCAGGGCGAGAGCCTGGCGCATTGCGCCGAGTGCGGCGAGCCCATCCCCGAGGCGCGGCGCGTGGCCATCAAGGGCGTGCGGCTGTGCATTGCCTGCCAGGCCGAGCAGGACAAGCAGGGTGCGGTCTTCGCTGGCTACAACCGCCGCGGCAGCAAGGACAGCCAGCTGCGCTGAAGGCCCTTCAGCGAGTGTGTTGTTTCATGGGCAGCCGCTGCCGCGTCGGCGGGCATGCCATCAACAATATGCCGGCGCCTCGTGGGCGGGCTCATGTGCCGCGATGCGCCTTGGGCGCGTGCCCCAGGATGAGATTCTCGTACAACGGCGAGCGCATCCGGTGCCCATGCGCGGCGGCGAGATTCACGCCGTTGGACAACTTGCCAAGGCCGATCGGCGCGACCGGACAACCCGCGCCGGTTTGGTAACCGAGCGCCGCTGCCAGTCGCGCCTCACCCGCATCGCCCAAGGCGTGAGTGAAATCGTCCGCCACCACGCAGCCCGGTATCTGCGCATCATTGGCCGGAGTCGAGGCCGT
>JAFEGC010000240.1 GCA_018240265.1 Pseudomonadota bacterium
GTCATCGCCCGATGCGCGCAGGATCACCAGGTGTCCGTGGCCCGCGCGTTCCGCGAACCAGGCCCACGACGATCGCAGCCACTGGCCGCCACCGCTTAACATCATGCCAGGTTGCGCCGGTGCCAGCCGCGGCGCTCCCAATGCGCCAATCGCGTAATAGTCATAGCCAGTGCGATGCTCTGCAATGCGTGCCGGGGGCGCGGCGCGCGCGGCGGAAACCGCCGCCAACGCCGCGCACAGCAGCGTAGACACGAGGATGCCCGACCGCGCCCGCTCCCGGATCGGCATCACGTACCCGGCCCTCCGAAGCGGTAATTGAACTGCAGCGAGAACGCGCGGCCCACGGCGCTGAACCAATTGCGCGAATAGTAGGGGTACGCCGTCCACGTCGCATCCCGCTTGGGCTTGGTATCGAGCAGGTTGTCCACCACAAACGTTAATGCGGAATCGTTGTTGAAACGATAGACCAGCGAAGCGTTGTACATCGAGGTTGGCGCGAGTCGCGCCGTGCCGTCGTAGTTCGGGATGCCGCCCAGCCTCGACACATGCACAGTGGTGGTCCAATGACCGATTTCCCATGACGTGGAGAACGTGCCCTTGTTGCGCGGGATGACGTAGTTGTACCAGTCGCTCAGCTCGCTAACCGCCGGGTCGCCGGGAAACAGCTGAATGGTGTGGTCAAGTACATTGGTGAAATCGAGGTTGAAATCGAACTTTCCGATGCGCGCCGTCTCCAACAGGTAGTGCGCATTGATATCGATACCCGAGGTTTTGTCCACTGCCGCGTTGATGGGCAGCACCAGTACCGAGGTCACACCCTCCGGGTTGAACAGGTCTGAAGCGGGGTTTCGTACCACCTGGCTCAGCACCTGCTGACACAGACCGGAGTTGATGTCCACCGGTGCGCCGCTGGTCGTCCTGCCGAGTCGGCAATCCGCCTCCTCACGCAGGATCGTATCACTTTCCTGGTATTCGACCTCGTTCGAGAGTTTGATGCGGTAGTAGTCCACCGACATCATGAAAGCCTTGAATGGAGCAAACACGATGCCCGCGGTAAACGAAGTGCTGGTCTCGTCCTTGAGCGCCGTGCTGCCATAGCTGCGGCCGTTGAACCCTATATCACCATTGCTGCAATTGTCAGCAAAATCCGGCGCAGTGCCGGGCTCGTCACGCCGGCACAGGTAGTAGTCGGTGCCGCCAGAACTGGAGCCGCTCATGCCTGCGAACAGGTAGGTAAGATCCGGTGCACGAAAACCGGTACCAAAAGAGCCTCGCAGCAACAGACTCCGTACCGGGCGATATTCCAAACCGGTGGAATAGGTGAACTTGCCAGCCGTGGTCGGGCCGTACCGGTAGCTGTCGTAGCGACCCGCAAGGTTCCAATTCAGCTGCGTGAACACTGGCACGCTGAACTCCATACCGAGACCGGTGTGATGACGCGAACCAACGGCCCCGGTGTTGTGATATCCGTAATAACTGCCATCGAGCGACAGCGGATCCGGCCGCATGGCAAAGTGCTGGTATCCGTATTCTGCCACCGCCGCAACGCCGACAGGGCCCGCCGGCAGATCAAACAACCGGGTGTTATTGGCGGTGAGACTCAGCACTTCGGCGCGGCTGCGGTCGTTGTCCAGTGAGGCCTGCGAGATGGACGCGAACTCGGCCGGTGTCAGAGGCGTATACAGTCGGCTGACAGGCGCATTGTAGATTTCGTAGCCACTGTCCGGATCGGTACCTAGCGAGGGTCCCAGATACAGAGCCTGCGCCTTGGCCGACAATATCCCTGGGGTGATCGACTCCAACTGGTTCTGCGAGTGCCCGAACAGCGCCTCGTAATTCCAGTTGGTATCGCCGATAGTTCCCTTGATGCCGGTATTCAGCGACAGGGTCTTGCTGTTGTTGCGCAGCGTCGCGGCGTCGAAACCGCCCTCCTCCTCAAGGGTGAAATATTCACGTTGCCATTGCTCCACTTGGCCGGTGGCCTGGTTGTAGAACGGTACCGGCGTCGAATCACCGTTCAGCGGGTAGCTGTTTTGCCACTTCAGCGGATGTTTATAGCTCTTCTGCCGGGAAATTCCCGCCTGGATATCCAGGAACAGGCTGACACTATCGGAGAGATGGTAGGTGGCAGAGCCGTAGAAATTTGCGGCCTTGCGTGCGTTTACCAGCGTGCCATATCCGATGTCGTAGTAACTGCCGCAGTAAGCACCCCAATTCACCCGATTGGCGTAAATGATGGACCCGTGATTGAGCGAGGACAGGGCATTGCAAGTCGCCGCGCCCGGGTCGATGTAGTTTTCATCCACGTCCATGCGCACGAAATCCAGACCCGGATAGAGTTTGGATGGTGCGGCGGGACTCGCCAGCCGTGTTCTGGTGAAATCACGCTGGTAGGCCCATAGCGGGCTCTGGTTCACGAGTTCGAGGGCGAATACTGAATCCAGGCGGTCAGTATTGTAGCCGCTGGAAATCGAGAAACGCTCCGAGGCACCGCCGCCATGCTGCGTGGCGCCACCACGCAGCTCCATGCTGGTTCCCTCGGCCTTTTTCTTCAGGATGAAGTTGATGACGCCGGAAATGGCATCCGACCCGTACACCGCCGAGGCGCTGCCGCTCAGGATCTCGATGTGATCGATGATCGAAGTGGGAATGCTGGAAATGTCAGTGAAATTGCTATTGCCGCCATAGGCCTGGGGATAATCGGCGATGCGCCGTCCGTTCACCAGCACCAGCGTGTGGTTCGGACCCAGGCCGCGCAAGTCCACCGCCTGCGCGCCCGGTGTGAACCCATTGGTGTACTGGTTGTTGTCCAGTGCCCCGAGATTCTGGGTCAGTGCGGTCATGATGTCCGACACGTTCCCGAAGCCGTTCTTGAGAATGTCATCGGCCGAGATGGTCACCACTGGGGCAGGGCCTTCAAGAGAGGTGCGCGGAATGCGCGAACCGGTGACCACCACCTCCTGCAACGCCTGGGCTTGATCCGACGGCGGCGTCGGACCGGCAATGGCATCATCGGCCGCAACGGCGGGATACATCGGCAGGGCCGAAGCCGCAATCAACAGAGCAAAAAGCGAATGTTTAAGCATGATTTCCCCAGACGATTGTTGTGGTCCGCCGGCGCAACGTCTCCTTGATTCGTTTGCGCGGCGAATGGTTCTCGTTTGTACCGAGAGCGTTAGGCGACAAGCATGCTGACAAAATGATTACAAGGCAAGCCGCTGCTGCCACGGGACATGCGGATTCTCATGCAACCCGCATCCAGGCCGGCATCACCGCAGCGGCAATTCCCTCGACTTCTGCACCGTGCGCAGCGCGAAGCTGGAGTGCACGCGCGCCACATGCGGCAGGCGCGTCAGGTGCTGGCTGTGCAGGCGCTCGAAATCGGCCGTGTCGGCCAGCACCACGCGCAGCAGATAGTCGTATTCGCCCGACATGAGGTAGCATTCCATCACCTCGGGTACCTTGCGTACCGCCTGTTCGAACTCCCGTAGCTGCGCCTGCTCCTGCCGTTCCAGCGTGATGTTCACGAACACGTTCACCGGGCAGCCGGCCTTCTGCTGATTGATCACCGCCGTATAGCCTTCGATTAGACCACTCTGTTCCAGCGCGCGCAGGCGGCGCAGGGTGGCGGACTCCGACAAGTTGACCTTCTCGGCCAGGGCGGCGTTGGTGGTGCGGCCGTCGCTCTGCAAAGCACGCACGATGGCATGATCAAAGGTATCCAGTTTCATGATTCGAATATTCTTGCGAAAACAGATGGATTTTTCGAATTTTATGCCATTTCAGCGAACATATCCCGACCCGATCGCAATTTCTGCCACCTGGCTCGCGCCTAATCTGTCGCGATCTTCCCCACCCCCTTGGAGTCCTCGATGAAGATCGGTGTGCCGAAAGAAATTAAAGTGCATGAGTACCGCGTGGGCCTGGTGCCGGCCGGGGTACGCGAGCTGGTCAATGCCGGTCATTCGGTGCTCGTACAGTCCGGTGCCGGCACCGGCATCGGCTTCGGCGATACCGATTACAAGGCTGCCGGCGCCAGCATCGCCGCCACCGCGGCCGATGTATTCGGCAACGCCGAACTGATCATTAAGGTGAAGGAACCGCAGCTCACCGAATGCAAAATGCTCAAGAGCGGCCAGACGCTGTTCACCTATCTGCACCTGGCCGCGGACAAGGCGCAGGCGCAAGGGCTCATCGACTCCGGCGCCACCGCCATTGCCTACGAAACCGTGACGGCGCCGGACGGTTCGCTCCCTCTGCTCACACCCATGAGCGAAGTGGCCGGCCGCATGTCGGTGCAGGTGGGCGCCACGGCCCTGCAGAAGGCCAACGGCGGCTTCGGCGTGCTGCTGGGCGGTGTTCCGGGTGTGCCGCCGGCGAAAGTGGTGGTTCTTGGCGGCGGCGTATCCGGTACGCATGCGGCGGAAATGGCCGTGGGCCTCGGCGCCGACGTGACCGTGGTGGACCGCTCGGTGAAGCGCCTGCGCGAATTGTCGGCGCTGTTCGGCAACCGCCTCAAGACCGCCTACTCCACCGCGCATGCCATCGAGGAGCTGACGCAGGAGGCCGACCTCGTCATCGGCGCGGTGCTGATCGTCGGCGCCG
>JAFEGC010000241.1 GCA_018240265.1 Pseudomonadota bacterium
CGCTGCGCGCGCGCAGCGCGAGCGAACGGCCGGCACGCCCCGCCGGGCTCAGCGCGCAGTCCTGGCAGGCGCTGCGCGCGGCACTGTCCTGGTCGCGCGCCGAGCGCTCGGTGCCGGTGGGCGAATGGCTGACCCGCCTGGGCGTTGACATCGGCCCGCAGCGGCTGCCGGCATTCAGCCCGACACCGCTCCGATGGCACGAGCGGCTGCGCGCGTTTCCCTGGCGCGACTTCGCAGCGCCACTGGTCGCCGCCGCGATCGCATTGATTCTCTGGCCGACCTTGTTTCGTGGCCGGCCTCCCACGCCTGCGATGTCGGAGACTACTGCCGGCGCGCAGAGTCCCGCCCGCATCGCATCCCCGGCAACACAACTTGCCGCCTCGCCGCCGGCCCGCACCCCGAACGCGGCGGCGCAGCTCGCCCCCTCCCAGTCGCGCGTTCTGAGCGCCGCGACCTCGCAGGCACCGGTTCTTGCGCCGCCGCCGGCAGCCCGGGCCGCTGCCTCGCCTGCCCTTCCCACCCGCCCCGCACAGTCGCTGCCCCGCGCCGCCGGCAAGCCTTCGATCACGTTCACAGTTCGGCACCGCCAGATCGACCGCCGCACGAACTTCGTCGAAGTACGCGTGCGCGGCAACGAGACCGCGCGGGAATTCAGCTGGTGGACCGAGGATGGCAGCGCGCACGCGGGCGTGGACTACGTGGCGCAGGCGCGCACCCAGCGCCCCTTCACGCGCCAGCGCCGAACCGCGACCCTGTTCGTGCGCCTGCTACCGGCCGCGGGAAATCGCGGCACCTCCATCTTCTACGTGAACATCGCCGGCCCGGAGGGCACGAGCACCGGCATCGCGCGCACCGCCATCGAGCTGCGAGGGACGTCGAGCCGGTAACCCTTCTCACCGGCTCACCGGCACCTCGATGTAGCTGTCGGGATACCAGCGCACGCGATAGGGCTCGTCCGCATCCAGGAAGGATTCTTCGCTGACGTCGTTGCCAGTGCCGTAATTGATCTCCCGGTCGGGACGCTTGGCGATACCCAATAGCATGACCAGGCGGCTGCCGACCGCGAACTGCCGGCTGGTCAGGCGCTCGCTGCGAAAGCCGATACGCTGCCGCACTCCAGCCTGCAGCAGATGGCGCCGTTGCCGTTCCTGCGCATAACTGGCACGCAGCTCGTAGGTGGGACTGAACAGCTGGATATAGTCCCCCTCCCGCGTCAGCTCGAACAGGCTGATGTTCAGGTCCACATCCATCTTGTTGACCACCACATCGAAGCTCCCCGTAAACAATCCGTCCAGACGCAGCGGCCGCTCGAACGGCTCGCTCACGAATACCAGGCCGTTGCGCGAGGCCAGGCTCTTGCTGACGAAATCCATGGGCGCGGTCCAGGCGGCATCGCCCCGCTCCTTCAAGTCCACCACCTGGCGCAACGCGTGGCCGCCGGCGGTGCGCCGCGCGGCGAGCCGCTGCTGCTCCTCACCCGCCGCCCCCGCAGCGAGGTAAAAGCGCTGCGGCGTGCCGGACATGGAGGCAAGATCAGGAGCGCTGCGCCACTCGTTCGCGCCCATGACCTGGTAATTCACCCGGTCCTTGAGCAGGGCGGGAAGCGGTCCGCCCTTGAGCACATGCTCGAACCACTGATAGCGCAGCTCGCGCAAATCGACCAGCGCCGCCTCGTCGACCTCGTAGCCCTGCAACAACCGCAAAGGCCCGCGCAGCAGCGCCGCGTCATCATAAGGGCCGATCAGCAAGGTATGCCGCGCATCGCGCTTGAAATAGTGATGCTGCGTGAAGTAGTACAACGCGCCCGGCTCGCTGCCGGCAAAGTAGCCGGTGATGGTCAGCACCGGAATGTCGATGCGCGCGAACTGCTCGCGATACGGGATCATGTTCTGCCAGTACGCGTCGTAGCTCGGATGGTTGAGCCAGCGGATGAACACCGGGTTGGGGGTGCCGTGCAGGACTCCCAAGTCCCGGTAACGCCGGCCGCTGCGATACCAGGCCTGGTCCAGTGCCCGCCAGATTTCATCATCGTAGAAGCTCTGCACCGCACGCGGGTCGGTGTTGGTGACGTACAACGACCAGCGGTAGGCCGAGTTCTGGAAAATATTGCCCGCCATGGGGGAGTCGATGCCGGGCGCCGTGGTGGCCGAGGTGGCGATGGCCTTGAGCGCGCGCGGCAGGTGTTTGGCGCTCGCCCAGGCGGCGAAGCCGCTGTAGCGGTCGCCGTACATGCCCACCCGTCCATCGCTCCAGGACTGCCGCGTGATCCAGTCAAGCACCAGGCGCACCTGCTCGCCGTCACGCTCGTAAGGCGCCGGCGACCGCCGGCCGTGCGCTACGCTCTGCACCGAGGCCACCACACCGGCGAAGCCATGCGCCGCGCACTCGCGCGCCGAGTTGCGCGACGGGTCGATGTTGAATTCCAGAAGCGCGGGGAGCTTGGCGCCCTCACCATGCGGCCTCACCACCGCCAGCCGGATCACCGAGCCGTCTACGCCGGCGATGGAGGCACCGGCATCGACGAGGTAGCGCCGCGCCTCGTCCTGCGCATCGAGTGCGGTCGCGAACGGCGCGATGGAACGTTGCGCATCGAAGGCCAGGTACTTCCAAATGAGATCCACCGCCGCATCGATCCCGATGGTGTCGCGGCTGCGCTGCCGGTCGAAGGCGGCTTGCAGCTGCTCGGCATACGCGGACGGCGGTGCAGTCAGGGCCGCCGATACCGCGTAGGCGTCGTGGTCCGACAGCGGCCCGACAATCTCACGATAGGCCTGATCCAGCGCCTTGCCGAACTCCACGCGCCGCTCGGCCTCGATGGCCCGCGCCTTGGCGTATACGTCGAGAATCAGCGCATCGGCGCCGCGTACGGCATTGCCGCGGCGGCGTTGATCCAGCGTGCGCCGGCTGACCGTGGCCGCGGTGTAGTTGCGCGCCGCCATCTGCAGCGCCGACACGTTGGCGAGGAAACGCAGGGAATCCTTGTCCTGGTACACGGGCACCACCCGTACGGCGAGATCGCGCATCACCTCCACGGTGGCCGGATCGGTGGCGCGCGCCGGCGGATGAAACTCCACGTCGACGGCGAACACGCGGCCCACCAGCGCGAAGCTCAACCCCAACATCCAGCCGAGCAGGCGGTTCGCGGCCTCGTGTCGCGGCGCTGAGCGCCGCACTTTCAGCGCCAGAATCCAGTCACGCAAGCGATCTGCGGCGTACGGTATTCGAAGGCCGGTGCTCATGGCTCGCGCGTCTCCGCCATCGCGACGTTGCGCGCTGGCATCGTGCCTTTCACCAGGTGCATCACCTGCCGGTATAGCGGATCGTGCGCCTCGGAGGCGCCGCCGATGTGGATCAGGCAGGCGCCTTTCAGATCGTTGGCGAATATGTCCAGCACCCGTTCGGCCACGTCATCGTCCAGCGACCCGAACGAGCCGTCGATCAGCACCCAGCGCGGGTTCTGCACCAGCATGCGGGCGAAGGACAGACAAACCTGCTCGTCCTGGCTCAGTTCGTGATCCCAGCGGCGTGTTTCGCCCAAAAGCGGCGCCAGACGCTCAAGACCAATGCGGTACAGCGCGCGCCGCAGATCGTCATCCGCAAGGCCGGCCGGCGACGCCGGATACGCCAGCACCTCACGCAACGACCCGCGCGGCAGGTAGGGCGAGCCGCGCGGCACGTAGAAGATCTGCTCGCCGCGCGGCCGCGTAATGCGACCTGCGCCCCAGGTCCACAGACCGGCCAGCGCCCGGAACAACTGCGCCCGGCCGGTACCCGGCGCACCGACGATGAGCACGCGATCGCCCGCCCGCACCGTGACGTCGGGCTCCTTCAGCCGCTCCGCCCCGGCACTCGAGAACACCGCCAGGGACTCGATGCGCAGCTCGCCGGGTTCGCCCTCGGCGTAGCTGATGCGCGAATCGGCATGCACCGGTTCGTGCGTTTCCGACAAGGCCTGGCGGAACGCCGCTACGCGCAGGAGCGTCGCGCGCCAGTCGGCGATGACACTGAAGTTGTCGACGAACCAGCGCAGCGAGGACTGCGCCTGGGTGAACGCGCCGGCCGCCATCATCAGGCCGCCGAAGGAGATCTTGCCGGTGAAATACAGGGGCGCTGCGACCAGAATGGGGGCGACCAGTGTGATCCAGCCGAAGCCGGCCGTCACCCAGGTGAGGTTGGTCAGGCCGTTGACCAGGCGGCGCATCGCGGCCAGCACATTGCCGAAATGCAGCTCGATGCGCCGCTTCTCGTCCGCCTCGCCCTCGGCCAGCGAAATGCCGTCCACGTGCTCGTTCACGCGCACCAGCGAAAAGCGCAGATCCGCCTCGCGCGCGTAGCGATCGGCGTTGCGGCCGATCAGGTTCCCCCCCACCCAGTAGCTCATCACCGAGCCGAAGCCGGCGTACAGGATGGCTGCCCACAGCATGAAACCCGGAATGTCGTAGTCCACCTCGCCCACGTGGAAGCTGAAATCCGTGGACAGCACCCACAGGATGCCGGCGAAGGAACCGAACAGGATGGAGGCCTGCAGCAGCCCCACCGCCAAGTCCGCCGACAACTCGCACAGCTTGCGCGCATCCTCGTGCATGCGCTGGTC
>JAFEGC010000242.1 GCA_018240265.1 Pseudomonadota bacterium
AAGATGGCGCCCTCGCGCCGCTTGCCGGAGCGCAGCTCGTCGACTTCCACCGTATCGGGAACCATCGAGCCCGACAGCAGTTGCGTACCGGCATCACTGATGCCGGCGACGAGCAACACCGCAAACAGCAGCATGTAAAGCCCGGATGGAATGAACAGCGCCGGCAGACTCATGATCGCGGCCAGCGTCAGTGACAACGCGTAGCTTCGCTGCTTGCCGATGCGTCGCGCCAGCGTCGCCCACAGTGGCGTTGCGAATATGCCAACCAGGGAATTTACCGCGATCAACGGACCGATCACGGTCGGCTGCGCACGCATCACGTAGGTGATGAGATAGACCAGCGTGGAGGCGCTCGCCCCGATGGCGAGGTTCTGGACCAGGAACACTAGCCACAGAATGCGGAAAGGCTTGTTCTCGACGATTGAATTCCATTCCTCGCGCAGACTGAACTGAGCAATGGTCAACGGCGGTTGAGGCGCGGAAGCGGTGGCAAAGAAGGTGATGAGGAAGGTGAGCGAGATGAAGACACCACCCACATAGCCGACCAGACGAAACCCATCTGCCAGTTGGGCCTGCGCCGCATAGATCATCGGCGTGAACACCACGGCGACCAGGATGCCGATGCGCGCCGCCACTTCCTTGAAACCCACGAGGTTGGTGCGAGCCTTGTAGTCGGTGGTCATTTCCGCGGCCATCGACGAGTACGGAACGTCGAAAATGGAATAGGCGGTGCTGGCAAACAGATACATCACGATCACGTAGATGGTCTTCACGGTCTCGCCGAAGGCAGCGGGTACGTTGAACATCAACGCGAACGCCGGGCCGAGCGTGAGCGCGCCCAGCAGCAGGTAAGGCCGGCGCCTGCCCCACCGCGTGCGAGTTCGGTCGGACACGGCGCCGAAGATCGGGTCGGCCACGGCATCCCAGAGTCTCGGTACGAGCAGGGCGATGCCGGCGATGACGGGGGGAATGTGCTGGGCTTCGGTCAGGAAGAACAGCAGGAAGATCATGGTGGTTCCGATGAAGGCGGCCACGCCCAGCTCGCCCACGGCCCAGCCCACTCGCAGACCGAGCGGTAACAGGGGCGCATGCGCAGGATCCTGACTTTTCTCAATATCCATCGCGAAGTCGATAGAAATCGCTCGTTATTGAACAATTGATACCGTTTTATGATCATTATTGTTCGATAATGGCTGAGTTGAAAAGCGATGTTCAACCTGGCGACCCAAGCGGATGACGCGTCCGTCCACGACCCGAAGAGAACTCGCGCGTGGGCGAGGATTCCGGAGTCAGGAAAGCACGCCACCTGACGAAAACGTCCGCCATTGGTCGGCCGCTTCGCGCGCCATCACAAATCGACGGCGTATCAGGCTGAAGATGAGCATCACCAGGGGCAATCCGGCGACCGACAGTGACAGCATCGAGTATCGCAATCCATCGCCGGCGGTAAACACATGGTCCGTCAGCCATCCGACCAGCAGCGGACCGATACCCACGCCGACCACATTGATGCTGATATGAAATACCGCCGACATCTGGCCGCGTAATCGGCCAGGCGTAATCTGGTTGAGGGCCGCCGCGCACACGCCGAATGGCATTCCATTGAAGAACATGAAAGCGGCCAGGCCCCCGAATGCGGTCGTCGCATCACGAGCCAGCGTGAACACCGAGCACAGCATCATGCCAGACAGTGCCACCAACACGGCGATCAACGATGCATCACGGTGATTGCGGCGGCCCATCACCGAGGCTACCTGACCTGCGGTGGCCGCTCCGGAAAGTCCGGAAAGGATCGATATGAACCCGTATGTGATGCCAACTTGGGCCATGGACAAACCATAGGTCCGAATGAGAAACGTCGGTATCCATGTGCCGATGCCATAACCGACCAGGACCAGCGCCGAGGAACCGCCGATGATGCCCGCATACGCTGCGCCCTGTGCCCGCACATACTTGAGGACATCGGCAATTCGCACCGGTGCCAGCGCCCGGCCACTGGAATCACTCGCCTCTCCCGACAGCCGGCGTGGGGGCTCTGCGATGAGCATCAGCGACGCGGCCGCCATGAAGCCCGGCAGACAGGCGACCAGGAACACCACCTGCCAGGGTTCGAGCTTTCGGATCAACGGCAGGCCCGGCATGCCGCCATGCTGCTGCAGCACGTTGTACAGCCAGCCACCGGCAATCAGCGCCATTGCGCTACCGATGCTGATGCCCATTGCGTACACACTCAGCGCCCGAGGTTGCTGGTCTGAGGGCAGCGCATCGCCAATCATGGACAGGCTGGCAGGGCCCACCGTAGCCTCACCCGCACCCACGCCAAGCCGCGCCAGAAGCAGCACCGTGAAGTTTGGCGCAAGGCCGCAGATGGCCGTCATGATGGTCCAGGTAAGCGCTCCGAGCGCGGCGATGAACCGACGCTCATAGCGGTCCACCCAACGGCCGATCGGCAGACCCAGCAGCAGGTAGAAAAGGACGAAACCGAAGCCGTGCAACAAGCCCAGCATCGTATCCGACAGCGCGAAATGTTCCTTGATCGGCTGCAGCAGCAGCACCAGGATGGTGCGGTCCAGGAAGGAGACCGCATAGGTGAAAGTCAGCACACCGACTAGCCACCAGGCACGCCGCTCCACGACACCGCGCATCAGGTCATCACCGGTGGCACCGGGAGGGGCGTCCGGAACCGCGGGGCCGACGTACGGCCGCCGCCACGGCAGGGAAATTCCGTACGCTCAGCAACTCCAGCGCCTTTTCAAGTAATGGATCCACCCCTGAACTTCGTACTTCCTCCGGCTCATACGGCACGAGGATGTCGGGAGGCACACCGATCCCTTCATACGCCGTGCCATCCGGCGCGACGAATATTTCATTGGAAAGAATGAACCGCCAGCCGTTCGGCAGCGACTTGGTCAGCGGATCCGAATGGACTCCCGAGGTCCGGTCGCCGACCAGTATCACCTGCGGAAAGTCCTTCACCATCAGCGCGATGTTTTCGCCGGCGCTGGTGGTGAGATTGGACACCAGAACCACGGTTGGTCCGCTGAAAGCCGCGCTCTGCCTTTGCACCTGAACGCGCTGCGCCGGCGTGGTCGATGCGCCGTCCCGAGCGCATTTGGTGAACCCCGGTCGGTTACGATCCGCCAGCCAGCCGGCGATATCCAGACCGATCTCATCGCTGCCGCCGCTGTTCAAACGCAGGTCGACGATGATGCCCTGCTTGCCCGAAAATCCCGAAAATACCCGGGAAAACTGCCTGTCTGCCGCAGCGCGCTCATCCAGTTGCGCAGAGTCCGGCGATGTGTAGTGCCATTCGGATGCGATCGACAGGTACCCTATCCGTCCGCCCATCGCCGTTGCACGGGCAATGTTCGATGAGACTTGCTGCAACGAGCCCGGGTCGAGATAACGCCGCCATGACGGCGACATATACTCTGTCAGCTTGGTGCGCAACATCTGTTCCGCCGCGGGCACGGAATGCGCGTCGCCGGCCTCATACCAGCGCGCCACGATGGCGGGCAGCCCCGAGCGCATGATCCCCTGATCGGTAATCAGCATGACATGCTGGTCCTGCAGCTGACGGAAGATGTCGGCGAACATTTCCCGCAATCCGGCATCGTCTGATACCGCATCCAGACGCGGACGGTAGGTCGATCCCACCCTCTGCCAATCCACGCCGCGCTCGGCGAAGAAGGCATAGTTCTCGGCAAACGTCTGCCAGAAGACTTCAAAGTTGTACGAAGGATCCTTCGCCGCCCGGCTCTCATCGCTGCAACGCGCAGGAACCGCCGACAGGCGATCAAAGTACATCCGGGTCAAACCCCAGGGGCTCACAGCGACCAGGGAGCGCCCGTCCGCCGACATCCGTGCCGCGCGGCCGAGGGGAAAATCGACCCAGGGTGGCGCGAGATGGCGAATGCAGGTTGTGGCCGTCACATCGTAAAACGCGACCTCCTCACCCTGGATCCGGGCAATCAGGCCATAACCGCTTGACTGCCAGACCCCATCCACGGGATTCGTGGTGGCCGCCCCGCCACGATATGCGCCGGGGAGGAGCAACATCGCCAGCCAGACCCTTGCCATGATCTGCCCTACGTTGCGCATGGATTCGCTCCGTGGTGCACCGATGACATCAAATTCGCAACTCCAGCGGCGGATCACGCGTCGCCGGAGCCCGTTAGCCGCAGTTGCGCCGACTCAATAGCGATACTGGACTGTAAACAGCCAGCGTCGCGGGTAGCTTGGATACCAGACGCTGGAGATGATGCCGTTAAAAATGTTGAACCCACCCACCGGGTAGAAGCGGTCGCCGAGGTTCAGACCCTGCAGCATCGCACTCCAGTGTCCGGCATCGTGTTCATAGCCGATGCTAGCGTCGAACACATAGTAAGCATGTGTACGAAGCAACGGATCATCACTGCTGTCCTGGAAATAGGTGCCGCTGTAGTTCGCCGAGGCACCCAGGCGGAACCGGCCGGTAAGCGCCGCTGCCGGAATCGTGTAGAACGTGCCCAGCCTCCACATCCATTCCGGTGTCTGTTTGAGCACCGCTGCAGTGCCATCGATGCGCTGATGCGTGTTGCTCAGGGTCAGC
>JAFEGC010000243.1 GCA_018240265.1 Pseudomonadota bacterium
GACGCAATGGTCTGGAACACGTGATGGCGGACGCTGCCATCATGTCGCGTGCCGTGGGTCGGCCGGTACGGGTGCAATGGATGCGCTGGGATTCGCACGGGTGGGATCCGAAGGAGCCGCCGATCGTCCAGGATCTCGAGGCTGCGCTTGACGAGCTTGGTCATGTCATCGCGTGGCGTCACCACATGTGGGTGCCGACATTCTCCGACACTCGCCTGCTTGCTTCCGAGTTGATCGGCAAGCCGGTCGGCGCGAAGAACCTCGGCGAAGCTGCGATCGGCTACGAGTACACCTTCGACAACGCGGATGTATCGTCGCACAACGAGAGCCGTGTCGGCGTGATCACGGCGTGGATGCGGGCGCCCGGCCAGTTTGAAACCACGTTCGCGATGGAAGCCTTCATCGATGAACTGGCGGCGGCGGCCAAGCAGGATCCGCTGGAGTTTCGCCTGAAGCATCTCAAGGAGCCACGCACCATCGGCGTGCTGAAGGCGGCGGCGAAACTCTACGGATGGCAACCGCGCGTCGCATTCAGCGCCGGCAAGCAGAGTAGCCGCAAAGCCCAAGGCCGCGGCATCGCCTGGGTCAATCGCGACGACAGTCGGGTGGCGACGATCGCCGACGTTGAAGTCGACCAGCAGACAGGCGATATTCACGTCTTGCGCGTCTTCGTCGCGCACGACAACGGTCTGGTCATCAACCCGGACGGCATGCGCAACCAGATCGAGGGCAACATCATTCAGTCGATCAGTCGCACCTTGCATGAGGAAGTGACCTTCGACCACGCGCGTGTCACCAGTCTCGACTGGGCAAGCTATCCGATCCTGCGGTTCAACGAAATTCCGGACAGCATCGAGATGGTGCTGGTGAACAACGATCCGAAATTCATGCCCACCGGTGGCGGTGAGCCTTCGACCTGTCCGACAGCGGCGGTCATCAGCAATGCTGTCTACGACGCGGTGGGAGTGCGCCTGCGGCAGAGGCCGTTCCGGCCCGAACGCGTCAAGGCGGCCATGAGCAAGGCGTAGTTGCCGGTGTCCGGCACGGAGGCTGCGCACAGCCACGCCGGGCCGCGCGCCGGTTGGAACCGCTCAGCGCAACGTGCAACTTGCGGCTCTACGCCTTTTCCCAGGAGATGAACGCCCAACGCATCGGGGCGGCAATCTCGCCTGTGCCCGGCGGTGCGCGCTCGTACCAGGCGCGCAGACGCGCATGCTCCTCGGGTGTGAGCTCGCCAAGCGACCAGGCGATGCGACGCGCGAACTCGTCGAAGTCGGCGGCCGGCGCGCGCTGCTGTTTGCTCTCGATGTAATCGAGCCGCGGGTGGATGCCCATGCCGTGCAGGATGTTCAGGATGTAGATGTAGTCCGGCGGCGGCAGGAGCTGCCGGCCCAGTGCCTCGATTGCTTCCGGATGGAACAGGCGGCCGCCGACGCGATGCGTGAGGTAGATGCGCCGACGCGCCTTGGCATCGAGCTTGGCGAGCGCCGCGGTCAAATCCGGCACGTTGGTGGAGCGGGAAGCAACCACGACGTCGCACACCGGCACCTCCGACCAGTCATCCTCCCATGCCCGATGCAACGCCTCGACGTTGGTGAGTCCGCGCTCGGTTGCGCCAGCACGCAGTGCTTCGAGCATCGCGCGGCTGTAGTCCAGTCCGTAGACGCGCTCGAGCCGGTGGGCCAGCGGCAGGCCGATGGTGCCGGGGCCGCAGCCCACGTCGAGCAGCGTCGTGGCACCCGCGAGGTTCATGCGTGCAATGAATGCTTCGGCATAGCTGCTCTGCAACCAGCGGCGCTGCATATCCGCGGCACGCGCGTCCCAGTCGCTCGCGGCCTTGTCCACACGTGAGGCGGCGCGTACGTGCTGGCGATAGAGGTCGCCGAAATCGATATCGGTGATGGTCCTCACCGCCACGTCATGCGCCCGGCCGCGCCAGCCCCGCAAACCACGCTTCGAGCGCCTCCAGCTCCGGTGACAGCTCCGCACCGGCGCTGTCCGTGAAGCGGCGCCAGGCCTCGAGGAAACGGATGCTCACCGCAGTAAGCAACGGCACGCCTTCGCCCATGAGCTCCAGCATCTCGGCGGCGAAGCCGCCGCCCGCGGCTTCCAGTTCCCCGAAGCGGCTCACGATAACAAGATCGGTGCCATCGGCTAATGCACGACGCAATACCCCGCTGGTCGCCGCCAGTACGCCCGGATCGACGCAGTTCGAACCGGCGCCGGAACCGAGCTTCTGCGATATGTCGAAGCGCTCACCGCTCTCGAGATCGGTGAGCATCAGGTGCCGAACCCCGCTCGCGCCGTCGTGCGTCTGCCCCTGGACGAGCCCTCGCACTCGCAGGCCGCGCTCGCGGAGCTTGCGGGCGAGCGCAGTCATGGGGCCGTCGGCCACGCCGCGTGTGGCGTAGACGATGGCGGCTATGGGCAATGATTGCGTCATTTGCTTGGAGGGCGAGTCGCTGGATAGCTCGGGCGGCCGACGGTGGGGTGGGCGGGAGACCACCGTGAACCGCCGACATGGTCCGGTAAATCGTGGGAAGCCACAGGCGCGCTTCGGGGAGTCGCTCGGTACCCTAGCCCGGATGTGTCGCCGTCATACGCCTGGCATCCAAGGGTTCACGAGGAGACTGCGCTCGGCCGCCGCAACGCGATGGGGTTCGCGGGCGAGCGTGGCCGGCGCGATCGCCATTGCGCTGGCGCCCGCGGCCATGCCCGCTGAACCGGCGGTGTTCGGTGCGCCTGCGGCACCGGCCGTGTCTCCGACACCGGACACGCTGCAGACCATCACGGTCACCGCGCGCGCGCCACGGCCGCTGATCGAGGCCGCCGCGTCCGTGGCGGTGATCGATACGCAGGCGCTGCAGGCATTGCAGTCGCGCGGCCTCGAAGATCTCGCGCGCTACGAGCCGGGTTTCTCCGTGGGCAATGACGCGACGCGCTTCGGCGCCGGGGCGCCCAGCATCCGTGGCATCGGCGGCAATCGCGTGCTCGTGGAGGTGGATGGCGTCCCGGTAGCGCAGAGCTTCGCCATCGGCAGCTACTCCGATGCACCGCGCGCCTATGGCGACCTCGACCTGGTGCGTCGCATCGAGATCCTGCGCGGTCCGGCATCGAGCCTGTACGGGAGCGATGCCATCGGGGGCGTCATCGCCATCCATACGCTCGATCCCGCCGACCTGCTGCGCGACGGCGGAGCCACGGCGCGCGTACGGGCACAGCATCGCACCGACGACGACGGCACGTTGGTGAGCGGCATCGTGGCGGATCGCGCGGGACCGCTGCAGTGGCTCGGCGCGTGGGCGCACCGCGAGTCCTCGGAATTGGACATCGCCTCGCGCTTCCGTCAACCGAACCCGCGCGATGCCCGACACGACACGTTCCTGGTGCGCGGCGTCGGCCTGGGCGAGGAGGCTCCGGTCAGGCTCACGCTCTCATACGAGCGCGGTCAGGTCGGCACGGACGTGCAGTCCAACGTGCTCGCCGCCGGCACGCGCTTCGCGAACACGACCGCGATGCTGGGCGATGATCGCGTGCGGAACTACATCGCCTCGCTCGATCAGGGGCTGCAGGGCATCGGCCCGTTCTCGCGCATGGAGTGGCACCTGTATACGCGCCGGTCCGATACGAACCAGCGCACGTGGGAGTCGCGCCGCGCCGTGGCGCCGCGCACGCCGGCGACCGATCTGTATCGCCAGTTCCGCTTCACCGAGAAGTCCATCGGCGGCGGCGTGACCGGCAGCCGCGATCTGGAGGCGTTCGGCGCCTCGCATCGCCTCGTCACCGGCATCGAGCTGCTGCACCGCGACGTGACGGAATTGCGCGACGGCTTCCAGCGCACGGTGTCGACCGGCGCGGTGACGAACGTGATGCTGGGCGAGGAGTTCCCGTTGCGCGATTTCCCGCAGACCCGCATCACCTCCGCCGGTCTGTTCGTGCAGGATGAGCTGCGTATCGGCGACGGTCGCATCGCGTGGACGCCGGCACTGCGCGTCGACCACTATCGGCTCGATCCGCACGTGGATGCGATCTACGCCACCGACAATCCACGCACGCCGGGTGTGCAGCTCCAGCACACGGCGCTGTCGCCGCGGCTCGGCATCGCCTGGCTCGTCTCGCCGGAAACAACATTGTTCATGCAGTATGCGCATGGCTTCCGTTCGCCGCCGTTCGAGGACGTGAACATCGGTTTCGACCTGCCGGCGCTCAACTACCGCGCCATTCCGAATCCCGACCTGCGCCCCGAGCGCAGCGACAGTGTGGAAGCGGGCGTGCGCCGCGCGGCGCATGCCGTCAGCGGCACGGCGAGCGTGTTCTACAGCCGCTACCGCGACTTCATCGAATCGCGGGTGAACCTCGGTCCGGATGCGACCGGCACGACGATATTCCAGTCGCTGAACCTCGCGCGGGCGCGCATCGCCGGTGCGGAGCTCGCCGGCGAGTGGCGCGCGGGCACGCTGAGTCCGGCACTGGCGGGAGTGACGATGCGGTTCGCCGCGTCGTACATACGCGGTGACGACACGGTACGCAACCGGCCGCTCGAATCGGTGGATCCGCCGAAGGCCGTACTCGGGCTCGCGTATGCCGC
>JAFEGC010000244.1 GCA_018240265.1 Pseudomonadota bacterium
GCTGTCGGCGGCGCGCGCCGCGCTGTTCAACGCACTGCTGGCGGCGCGGGTGGAGCAGGGCAGCTGGTCGCGGTTCGACGCGGGCGACGTGGCCATCCTGCAGGGAAGCAACAGCCACTTCGCCGCCGAGCCCGGCGATGCGACGCTGGAGCAGCGGCTGCGCGCGCTCGATGTGCATCCGAGCGGGGCGTTGTGGGGACGGGGAGAGCTGGCGACGCAGGGAGCGGCGCGACAACTCGAGCAGCGCGTGGCGAAGGAGTTCGGCGCCCTGGCGCGACTGCTGGAATCTCAGGGCCTCACCCAGGAGCGCCGCGCCTTGCGCATCGCCGTGCTCAACCTCGACGATCCGCTGGTGGCGGCCATGCGCCGCGCCGGGCAACCCACGCTGACCTATTCGCTTAGCTCGCGGCGCGCCGATTTCACGCTGCTCGACACGGTGCGTGGGCCGGCGCTGGCGCGTCGTGGCGAGGCGCTGCTGCCGGTGTCGCGCTTGAAGATCACCGGACTCCACAATGCCGCGAATGCCTTGGCGGCGCTGGCGCTGGGCGAGAGCGCCGGCCTGTCGCGCGCCGGCATGTTGTCGGCCCTGGAAAATTTCGAAGGGCTCCCGCATCGCTCGCAGTGGGTGGCCGAGGTTCACGGAGTGGCCTATGTGAACGATTCCAAGGGCACCAATGTGGGCGCGACCCTGGCGGCGGCACAGGGGAGCCGCACGCCGCTGGTGCTGATCGCTGGCGGGGATGGCAAGCAGCAGGATTTCGCGCCGCTGGCGCAAGGGCTGCGCGGCCGCGTGCACGATGCGGTGCTGATCGGCCGGGACGCGCCGGCGATCGAGGCGGCGCTGGCGGGCGTGTGCCGCACGCACCGCGCCGCCTCCCTGCCCGAGGCGGTGCGTAAGGCGAGCGAGGTCGCGAACCCGGGCGATACCGTGCTGCTGTCGCCGGCTTGCGCGAGCCTGGACATGTTCCGCGACTACGCGCAGCGCGGTGAGGTGTTCGCGCAGGCGGTGCGGGCACTGGCGCAGGAGCGCGCATGACGGCGGCCACGATGCGATACGGCAGCCGGGCGCGCGAGCGCATGCCCTTCCAATGGGACGCGGTGACGCTGATGTTGAGCGCAGCGCTCCTGCTCATCGGCATGATCATGGTCACCTCGGCCTCGATGTCGGTGGCCGCCCGCGACCTCGGCAACCCGTTTTTTTATCTCGAACGTCAGCTCCTGTTCGGGCTCATGGGCGCGGCGGGCGCGATCGTGCTGACCCGCATTCCCACCGAGCTGTGGGATCGCTACAGCCTGCCGCTGATGCTGTTCGGGTTGGGTCTATTGCTGTTGGTGCTGATTCCGGGGCTCGGCGCCATGGTCAACGGCGCGCGCCGCTGGCTGCGCATCGGACCGATCAATTTCCAGGTCTCGGAGCTGGCCCGCGTGCTGGTGCTGACCTGGGTGTGCAGCTACTGCGTGCGCAAGCGCGAGGAGCTGCAGATCACCTGGCAGGGCCTTGCGAAACCGATCGGCTTGTTGATGGTCGCCGCCCTGCTGCTGCTGCTGGAGCCGGACTTCGGCGCCACCACGGTGTTGTTCGCCACGGGGTTTGCCGTGCTGTTCATCGCCGGGGCGCGACTGCGTTACACCCTGGTGGTGCTGGCGGCGGCGGTGGGCGGCTTCACGCTGCTGGCGTTGGCCTCGCCCTACCGTCTGAAACGCCTCACCGGCTTTCTGCACCCCTGGGCCGATCCGTTCAACAGCGGCTTCCAGCTCACCCAGTCGTTGATCGCGATCGGGCGTGGCTCCTGGTTCGGCGTGGGCCTGGGCAGCAGCGTGCAGAAGCTGTTCTATCTGCCCGAGGCGCACACTGATTTCGTGTTCGCGGTGCTGGCCGAGGAATTTGGCCTCGCCGGCGTGATCGTGGTGATCGGTCTGTTCATGGGCATGGTCTGGCGCTCGTTCGACATTGCACGCCAGGCCGCCCGGGCCGGCATGCGTTTCCAGTCGTATCTGGCGCTGTCCTTCGGCATCTGGATCGGCTTGCAGGCCGTGGTCAACATCGGTGTCAACATGGGCGTGCTGCCCACCAAGGGCCTGACGCTACCGCTGCTCAGCTACGGTCGCAGCAGCCTGCTGGTGACGCTGGCCTGGCTGGGCGTGCTGCTGCGCATTTACCACGAAGTGCGCTGCAATTCGCGCGCGGCGGTGACCAGCGTACCGGGAGGTGCCCGGTGAGCGGCTCGCGGATGGCCGGCCGGCCGGTCATGATCATGGCGGGCGGAACCGGCGGCCACGTGTTTCCGGCTCTGGCGGTGGCCAAGGTGCTGCGCGCGCGCGGCGTGCCGGTGGTGTGGTTGGGCAGCGCCGGTGGGATGGAGGCGAGGCTGGTGCCCGCGCAGGGTTTCGAGCTCGAAGCCGTCGACATCAAAGGTCTGCGCGGCAAGGGCCTGTGGTCCTGGCTCGCGGCACCGGTCCGACTGCTGGCGGCCGTGGACCAGGCTCGCGCCATCGTACGGCGCGTGCGTCCGGGCGTGGCGTTGGGTGCCGGCGGATTCGCCTCCGGCCCGGGCGGCCTCGCCGCGCGCCTGGCGCGCATCCCGTTGCTGGTGCACGAACAGAACGCGGTGGCCGGTCTCACCAACCGTTGTCTGGCGCGCTTTGCAACGCAGGTGTTCGAAGCCTTCCCTCACAGCTTCGGTTCCGGCGTGCGCGCCACTTGCATCGGCAATCCGGTGCGGGCCGACATCGCGGCGTTGGCGCCGCCCGAGCAGCGCTTCGCCGCGCACCAGGGCCGCATCCGCTTGCTGGTGCTGGGCGGCAGTCAGGGCGCGCAGCGTCTGAATCTGCTGCTGCCGCAGGCGCTGGCGCGGATCGCGCCGGAACGGCGGCCGCTGGTACGACATCAGGCGGGCGAGCGAGGTCTTGCGGCCACACGCGAGGCCTATGCCGCCGCATCGGTCGAGGCCGAGGTGTCCGCCTTTATCGAGGACATGGCCAAGGCCTACGAATGGCCTGACCTGGCCGTGTGCCGCGCCGGCGCGCTCACCATCGCCGAACTCCAGGCGGCGGGCCTGGCTGCGGTGCTGGTGCCCTTCCCGGCGGCGGTGGACGATCACCAGACGCGCAACGCCGAGGTCATGGTGCGCCTGGGCGCGGCGCGGCTGGTGCAGGAACGCGATCTGACCCCCGAGGCGCTCGGCCGCCTGATCGAGGAACTCGCCGGCGATCGCGCCCGGCTGCTCGACATGGCGCGCGCGGCCCGCGCCGCCGCCATCACCGATGCAGCCGAACGGCTTGCCGATTTCTGCATCGCCGCCGGCGCGCCGGCCGCCGGAGCGCCGGCATGAACGATCGCATGCGGCGCATTCATCGCATTCACCTGATCGGCATCGGCGGGAGTGGGGTCGGTGGCGTGGCCGAGGTGCTGTTGTCGCTGGGTTACGAGGTGCAGGGCTCCGATCTCAAACCCAACGGCGTCACGCAGCGGCTGGAAAAGCTCGGCGCGCGCATATTCATCGGCCACCGCGCGGAGAACCTGGGTGCGGCCGACGTGGTGGTGGTGTCCACCGCAGTCGCGAACGACAACCCCGAGGTGAAGGCGGCGCTGAGCCGGCGCATCCCGGTGGTGCCGCGGGCCGAGATGCTGGGCGAGTTGATGCGCTTTCGTTACTCGGTGGCCGTGGCCGGTACGCATGGCAAGACCACTACCACCAGCCTCGTGGCGAGCGTCCTGGCCGAGGGCGGGCTCGATCCGACCTTCGTCATCGGCGGTCGGCTCAAGAGCGCCGACAGCAACGCGCGCCTGGGCGCCGGCCGGTATCTCGTGGCCGAGGCCGACGAGAGCGATGCCTCGTTCATGCACCTGCAGCCCATGATCGCCATCGTCACCAATATCGACAACGATCATCTGGGCACGCACGAAGGGGATTTTTCCCGGCTGCGACACAGCTTCGTGGATTTTCTGCACAACCTGCCGTTCTATGGCCTCGCCGTGCTGTGCATCGACGATGACCAGGTGCGCGGCATTTTGAATTCAGTGGCGCGGCCCATCATCACCTATGGCCTGGACACGGCGGCGGACGTGCGCGCCGTGAACCTGCGGCGCGATGGCGCGGTCACGCACTTCGATGCGCGGCGACCGAATCAGCCGGTGCTGCCCGTCACTTTGAACCTGCCCGGCATCCACAATGTGCGCAATGCGCTGGCCAGTATCGCGGTGGCCGGCGAGCTGGGCGTTGCCGATGCCGCCATCCAGCGCGCGCTGGCCGCCTTCCAGGGCATCGACCGGCGCCTGCAGCTGCTGGGCGAGCTGCGCTGGCAAGGCGGCCGCGCCGTGCTGGTGGACGACTACGGACATCATCCCACCGAGCTCGCGGCCACGCTCGAGGCGGCGCGCCAGGGCTGGCCGGAACGGCGCCTGGTGCTCGCGTTCCAGCCGCACCGTTACACGCGCACGCGCGATCTGCTGGATGATTTCGGCCGCGTGCTCTCGGCGGTGGATGTGCTGCTGGTCACCGAGGTGTACGCGGCGGGCGAGGCGCCGATT
>JAFEGC010000245.1 GCA_018240265.1 Pseudomonadota bacterium
CCAGGATGGAAGCGCGGCGAAAGCCACCGGATTTGAGCTCGCCCGGCCCCAGCCGCAGCTGCTCGCCCAGCCGGTGTTCGGCCGCGATGCGCGCCAGCATCTCACCGCTGACCAGGGACGCGCGCAGGCGCGACAGGGCGCCTTCATCGGCCTGCGGATGGCGCTCGTACAAGAGCTGCGCCACGGCGCAGTTGAGCACGGCATCGCCCAGAAACTCCAGGCGCTCGTTGTGTGGTGTCCCCGCGCTGCGGTGGGTCAGCGCCGCAAGACATAGCGCCGGGTCGCGAAATTCATACCCCAGGAGCTGGTGGGCCCAGGCATGTGCGACCTCCGCCGCCCTGGCGCCGGTCACTCGATGGACACGGTCTTGTCGAACGAGGCGGTCAGCGAGACATTGCCGAGATAGGGAACCGTGTGATCGTAGCCCACGTGCATCACCACACCCTCGCCCTCCTTCTTGATCTCGATGTCCTTCACCGTTACCTCGGAAATGTCCTCAATGGTCCAGTGTCGGTCCAGGGCCACGCGAATGCGGCCCGGATCGGGATTCTCGCCCTTGAACTCCTGCGCCACCTGCTGCATGGTGCGCGCAATTTTCATGTAGTTCAGGTACACCGGCACCAGGCGGATGCCCGCGTAGCCCAGCACGCCCACCAGCGCCAGGATCATCAGCAGACCGATGAACGTGACGCCGCGTTGTCGATGTCGCATGTTAGAAACTCCCTAGCCTAGCTTGCCGCTATTGAATCGCATTTCCGATCCGGCGCCAGAGAGGCCCGTCACGGGTATCCAGATTGAGCCAGATCCGCACCGCCTTGCCGACCAGGTTTCTCTCAGGGACGAAGCCCGGCGCGCTGGGGCCGTCGAAGCGACTGTCCTCACTGTTGTTGCGGTTGTCGCCCATGAAGAAGTAATGCCCCGGCGGCACCGTCCACTCGCCGGTCTGGATGGGCTTGTGCGCGAACATGATCGCGTGGCGCCTGCCGTCCAGCTGTTCATAGGCCATGGGAGCCCCCGTGTACTCCGCCAGATCCTGCTTGGGGCCATGGTAGTCGCCATCGGGTTGTTGCGCCATGGCCTTGCCGTTGATGAACACCTGATTGTTCTCATCCACGCGGATGACATCGCCCGGTAGCCCCACCAGGCGCTTGATGTAGTTGATGCGCGGATTGGGCGGCAGGCGGAACACGATGACATCGCCCCGTTGCGGCGAACCGGTGGGCACCAGCAGGGTGTTGAGCACCGGCAACCGTAGCCCGTAGGAATACTTGCTGACAAATATGAAATCGCCGTCGAACAGCGTGGGCATCATCGAGTCGGAGGGAATGCGGAACGGCTCGAATACAAATGAGCGGATGACCAGCACCAGCACGATCACCGGAAAGAACGAGCGCGCGTATTCCACGCCGATGGGCTCGCGCATGCGTTCGGGCGGCGTGCCGGCCGCCGCGGCGCGGGCCTGGCGTCGGTGCGCGAACACCAGCCGATCGAGTCCCCAGATCAGCCCGGAGAGCGCGCCGATGACCACCAGCATCACGCTGAAGTCCACCGCCTCGTAGCGGAACAGCCGCCACAGCATGCCCACCGCCAACGCCACCAGCGCGTAGCCGGCACCGCGGGCGTACAGGGGCTCCTGCTCCGCGCGTGCGCCGGGATCGCGCTGCGGGCGGATGAACCAGCCATCGATGAGGATCACCAGCAGGCAGGCGATGGCGGCGTACAGAAAGACCAGAAACAGTTCGTCCGGGGTACCCAAGGTTGGAATGCTCCGCTTGTCGAATTGATGGTTTATGACCCTGATTTTTTTCCCACGCGCAGCACCGCCAGGAAGGCCTCCTGCGGAATTTCCACTTGGCCCACCTGCTTCATGCGCTTCTTGCCGGCCTTCTGCTTCTCCAGGAGTTTACGCTTGCGGGTGACATCGCCGCCGTAGCACTTGGCCAGCACGTTCTTGCGAAGCGCCTTGACTGAGGCGCGCGCGATGATGTGGCTGCCGATGGCGGCCTGCACCGCCACCTCGAACATCTGCCGCGGGATCAGCTCCTGCATCTTGTCCACCAGATCCCGGCCGCGCGCGTAGGCATTATCCCGGTGCACGATCAGCGACAGCGCATCGACTCGGTCGCCGTTGATGAGCACGTCCAGCTTGACCAGCGGTGCGGGCTGGAAATGGCTGAAATCATAGTCGAAGGAGGCATAGCCTCGGCTTACAGACTTGAGTCGATCGAAGAAATCCAGCACCACTTCCGCCAGCGGCAACTCGTACTGGAGCGAGACCTGACTGCCCAGGTAATGCATCTTCTTCTGCGTCCCGCGCTTCTCGCTGCACAGCGAAAGCACCGGGCCCACGTAGTCCGGCGGCACCAGGATGTTGGCGATGATGATCGGCTCGCGCAGTTCCGCGATCCGGTCCTGCGGCGGAAGCTTGGCCGGGTTGTCGACGCTGACCACGCTCCCGTCGGTAAGCTGCACCTCGTACACCACGGTGGGCGCGCTGGTAATGAGGTCCAGGTTGTACTCACGCTCCAGCCGCTCCTGCACGATGTCCATATGCAAAAGGCCCAGGAATCCGCAGCGGAAACCAAAGCCCAGCGCCGAGGACACCTCCGGCTCGAAATGCAGCGCCGAGTCGTTGAGCTTGAGCTTGTGCAGGGCTTCGCGGAACGCCTCATAGTCGTCCGTGCTCACCGGAAACACGCCGGCGAACACCCGTGGCTTGATCTGCTTGAAGCCGGCCAGGGGAGTCGCGGCGGGGTTGGCGTCCAGGGTGATGGTGTCGCCCACCGGTGCGCCATCGATTTCCTTGATGCCGGCAATGACGAAACCCACCTCACCCGTTTCCAGACGCTCGCGCGGCACCGACTTCGGGGTGAACCGACCCAGTCTGTCGACGGCGTGACTGCGTCCCGTGGACATGACGCGGATTTTGGACCCCGCCTGGAGCGAACCGTTCATCACCCGCACCAGCGACACCACGCCCACGTAATTGTCGAACCAGGAGTCGATGATCAGCGCCTGGAGCGGCGCCTGCGGATCGCCCTTGGGTGCGGGGATGCGCCGGATCAGCTGCTCCAGCAACTCGGGAATCCCCTCGCCGGTCTTGGCGCTGACCCGTGCCGCGTCCGCGGCCGGTATGCCGATGATTTCCTCGATCTCGTGGATCACCTTGGCAGGATCGGCCGAAGGCAGGTCGATCTTGTTGATGACCGGGAGCACTTCCAGGCCCTGCTCGATGGCCGTGTAGCAGTTGGCGACGCTCTGCGCCTCCACGCCCTGCGCAGCGTCGACCACCAGCAGCGCGCCTTCGCAGGCCGCCAAGGAGCGCGACACCTCGTAGGAGAAATCCACGTGCCCGGGTGTGTCGATGAAATTCAGCTGGTAACGCTGGCCATCCACGGCCTTGTATTCCAGCGTGACGCTCTGCGCCTTGATGGTGATGCCGCGCTCGCGCTCCAGGTCCATGGAATCGAGCACCTGGGCCTGCATTTCACGCGCATCCAGGCCACCGCAGTACTGGATAAAGCGGTCGGCCAGCGTGGACTTGCCGTGGTCCACGTGGGCGATGATCGAGAAATTCCGGATGCAGGTCGAGCTTATTGAAGAATCTGCCGCTGTCATGAGTTCTCAAGTTCGGCGTCACGCATGGGTGCAGCAAAAGCAGCCCTGCGCGCAACCCGCATTACCCTCCAGTCAACTGGCCCGCGCGCTGCACAAGGCGCCCGAAGCCGGTGGCCGGGGAGCATTCGCACTCAAGGCACTGAATTGCCAATAATACCCTACGATGCGGCCGCGCTGGTCGCGGCGCTCAGGCCGATCACCAGAACATCGCCTTGGCCAGCAGCAGAATCAGCAGCATGTGGATGAACACGCTGTAGTGCGTAACCTTGGAGCGGAGCGAGGTCAGTTGGCCGCACACCGAGGCGCGGACCGCCACGATGAACTGCACCAACACGCTAATCGCCAGCAGGATCTTCACGGTGAGGAGCGTGGAGAAGCGGCTGGAGAACGGGGGATACCAGGCGCTGAAATAAACGCGGGTCAACAGGCCGATGCCGCTCAGGAACAGCAGCCCCACCACGTAGGGCATGATCCGGCGCGCTCGCTGCTGGATGCCCGCCTCCACCAACGCCATCGTGGCCGCGGGCAGGTGCTCGCGGATGCCCTCCAGAATCAGCACCTCGAAGGCCACCACGCCAATGAACAGCGTGGCGCAGATCAAGTGCAGTGTCACCAAAATCCCGTGTTCCAAGACACCCTCCTCGCGGGCCGCGGCCTGTTCCGCCGGCGATCCATCCAATCGAGTTGGAAAGATTATCCCGGTGGAGGCCCAAACGGCGCGTGCCCCGCCCGCTTTCGAACCTGTTGATAGTGATTATCATTCACTAGAATAGCGCCATTTCAATTGATCTTGGTCAAGCGGCAGTGAAGTCGAGATCAGTGTTGGAAGTCCGTTGACAAGTACGGACAAGTACCTATTTGCCG
>JAFEGC010000246.1 GCA_018240265.1 Pseudomonadota bacterium
GCCGGTGCCGGTGCCGGTGCCGGTGCCGCCGGTGCCGTCGCCGAAAACCGTGCTGGCGGCCGCGGTGGTGTACAGGTTGTACTGCAGGGTGTTCACGCCCGAGGCCATCAGACGTTGCGCCAGCGTGCCGCCGGTGGTCGTGCCTGCATTCAGTGCCACGGTGTACGGCGTGTTCTTGCTGCACTTGACGCTGATGGTGCTGGTGCCCGTCTGCGCGCCGGCGCCCGGCGTGTAGTTGGGGAAGGCCAGCGTCGTCGCGGTGGCGGAGCAGGTCGACTGCACGGTGGCCGTCACCTGGAAGGTGGTGGTGGTGGTGGCAGCCGCGGCAACACCAGCCGACAGCACACCGGCCGTCAGGGTCGCCAGTAGAATCTTACGCATGGAATCTCCTCATTGAGTAACCGTGGATGGTCGAAAGCCGGTGCTTCCACCGGGTTGGCGCCTATTCTTGCGACATAAAGGCTGGCGGTTGTGACCGCCCTCGCACTTTGACCAGATCAGGCTAAAGTTCGGCGGAGTTTTGCCGGGTGGATCGCAATTTTCGCGTGCTTTGCAATGGCTTGCGCCCGACTTGTCGCTGCTGAATTTTTCCCGCACTCTGCGCCCGGCGCCCACGCGCGAAACCAATGTCATCTGCAGACCGCTCGAAATTCCGCCCGCCAAACCCGTCATGAAACACTACGACGCGGCCGCCGTCGCCGCCGCCTTGGACGATTCCGCGCTGATCGAGGCGCTGCGCGCGACCTTCCAGCGCGAGACCCTGGCGCCGCCGCGGCAGCATCACGTGCTCGATCAGGCGCGCACCCAGACCCTGCTGATGATGCCGGCCTGGGATGGCACCGATGCCATCGGCGTGAAGTTGGTCACAGTGTTCGCCGGCAACCCCGCGCGCGGGCTGGCCGCGGTGAACGCGCTGTACGTACTGTTCGATGCGCACACCGGCGCCGTGCGCGCCACGCTCGACGGCACCGAGCTCACCCTGCGGCGCACCAGCGCGGCTTCCGCCCTGGCTTCGCAGCTTCTGTCGCGCCCCGACAGCCAGCGCCTGTTGATGGTGGGGACCGGCGCGCTCGCGCCGCACCTGATCCGGGCCCACTGCCGAGTGCGGCCGATCCGCAGCGTGGCCATCTGGGGCCGCAACCCGGAGCACGCGCAGCGGCTGACACGGGAGCTGCGGGGCTTGGTGTCCGGGCCCGAGCCGCACGCTGACCACGAGGCGCCTGCCCCGCCCCAGCGAGGCGCCATCCCCGAGGCGCACGTGCCCGAGCTGCACGCCGTGGCCGATCTGCGCGAGGCCGTCGCGCAGGCCGACATCATCAGCTGCGCGACGCTGGCCCAGGAACCACTGATCCACGGCGAATGGCTCATTCCCGGACAGCACCTCGATTTGGTGGGCGCGTTCAACGAGCGCATGCGCGAGACGGACGATGCGGCGCTGGTGCGCGCGCAAGTTTTCGTGGACACGCGCGACGGCGCCCGTGCCGATGCGGGCGAGATCATCCACGCGCTGGCCAGCGGCGCCATTTCACCGGCGCAGCTGCTCGCGGATCTGCATGAGCTCACCCGCGGCCTGCATCCGGGACGGCGCGACGGCACGCAGATCACGCTGTTCAAGAGCGTGGGCCACGCACTGGAGGACCTGGCCGCGGCGCAGCTGGTGTTGGCGCGGGAAGCTGCGTCGCGACCACGACCTTGATCGGGTTTGTCGCCGGCTTCGCAGCGGCCGACTTGGCGCCGCGCCGACGAGGACATCGGCTTCGTGGCGGCCGGCGCGACGCGCAGGTTCTGCCCTACAATGCCGTCATGGCCCGTTTTCTCTGGCTCGCCGCGCTGTTCGCGGCCTCGACCGTTTTCGCGTACGCAGGCTCGCCCGACGCGTGGATCGCGGGCGACCGCCCTTCCGCGCAGGCACGGCAGCTGGTGCAGATCCTGACCAATGCCGGTGAGCTGGGCCTGCGTCCCCAGGACTACTCCGCCGCGGCGCTGGCCGCCGCGGCAGAAAGCCTGCAGCGCGGCGCGGCGTCGGCAGAACTGCAACGCTTCGATGCGGATCTGAGCTCCGCCGCGCAACGCCTGATACACGACCTGCACTTCGGCCGGGTCGATCCGCGCACCGCCGGCTTCGAGCTGCCCGCCACGCGCGCGCCCTTCGATATGAATGCCGCCGTGGCGCGGCTGGCGCGCGCCGATGACCTGTCCGTCGCGCTAAGCGCAGTCGAGCCGCCGTTCTATCACTACACCCTGCTCAAGACGGCACTGCGGCGCTACCGGCATCTCGCCGAGGACGCCTCGCTCACGCGCCTGCCGAAACCCACGGCGCGCAGCGTCAAACCCGGTGAGCCCTACGCCGGCGCGGCGGCGCTGCGCCGTCTCCTGTTCGAACTGGGTGATCTGCCGGCGGCGCAGGGCGACTCCGCCACCCTGGACCCGGCGCTGGCCGCGGCGCTGGCGCGCTTTCAGCGCCGCCATGGCCTCACCGCTGACGGTACACTGGGCCAGAAGACCTTCGCGGCGCTCACCACGCCGCTGTCGCAACGTGTGCACCAGATCGAGCTCACCCTGGAACGCTGGCGCTGGCTGCCGCTGTTCACCACCCCACCCATCATCGTCAACATCCCGCAATTCCGGCTGTTCGCCTTCCACACCCTGGACGATCGCGCCGCCAGCATCATGCAGATGGACGTCATCGTGGGGCAAACCTATGCGCACACGCGCACGCCGGTGTTCGTGGGCGATCTGCGCACGGTGATTTTCCGCCCCTACTGGGACGTGCCGCGCAGCATCACGGTGAAGGAAATGCTGCCGCAGATCCGCCGCAACGCCGGCTACCTGCAGCGCAATCACCTGGAGCTGGTCGAGGGCGAGGGCGATGCCTCGCCGGTGCGCGCGCCCACGCCGCAGGCTATCGCCGCGCTCGAAGCCGGCCGGCTGCGCCTGCGGCAGCGGCCGGGCGAGGACAATGCCCTGGGGCTGGTGAAATTCATGTTCCCGAATTCGCACAACGTGTACATGCATTCCACGCCCGCCCACCAGTTGTTCGCGCAGGCGCGGCGCGCCTTCAGCCACGGCTGCATCCGGGTGAGCGAACCGGTGAAACTGGCCGAGTTCGTGCTGCGCGGTGCTGCTCCGGTCTGGGATGAAGCGCGTATCAAACAGGCCATGCGGGGCGCGGATAACCAGCGCGTGAGCCTGAAACAGCCGGTGCGGGTCATGATCCTGTACGGCACGGTGCTCGCCACCGAGGGCGGGCCCATCCTGTTCTTCGACGACCTGTACGGGCTGGACCGCCAATTGGAGCGGCTCCTGCAAACTGCGAAACCGGCCGCGCCAAAGGCGCACCGGTTGGGATATGATCGGCCGCATTCTTGACCGGGAGGCGCCGTGTATGCGAAAGGTCTACGATCGAACCTGTTCCGTCCGCCGCCACCTCCTGCGCGGCGCCGCCTGCGGGCTGCTCGGCGGCCTGCCACTGGCCAAAGCCCTGGCCACGCCCGCGCCGCGCCTGCCGCGATCGTTGAGCTTCGTGCACACACACACCGGCGAGCAGCTGTCGGCCCGTTATTTCGACGGCAGCGCCTATGTTCCGCAGGCGCTGGGGCAGCTCAACCACTTGCTGCGGGATTTTCGCAGTGGCGCTGCCACCACCATGGATGCCGGGCTGTTCGATATCCTGTGGTCGCTGCAAGTGGCCGCCGATCGCGAGACCACCTTCGAGATCATCTCCGGCTACCGCTCGCCAGCCACCAACGCCATGCTCCACCGCCGCTCGCACGGCGTGGCCGAGCACAGCCAGCACATGCTGGGCAAGGCCATCGACATCCGGCTCACCGGCTTCGACACCGCGCGGCTGGCGGCCCTGGCGCGCAACCTGGCGCGCGGAGGCGTGGGCTACTACGCGGCCTCCGACTTCGTGCACGTGGATACGGGCCGCGTGCGTTACTGGTAGCCTAGAGCACCAGCACCGCGGCGCCCTCGAAGCGCCCCGCCCTCAAATCCTCCAGCGCCCGATTCGCCTCGCGCAGCGGGTACGTACGGGTGTGGGTGCGAATGCCGACCCGCGGCGCCAGCGCCAGGAATTCATCGCCGTCGCGGCGAGTGAGATTCGCCACCGACAGCACCTGCCGCTCCTCCCATAGCAGGGTGTAGGCAAAGCTCGGGATGTCGCTCATGTGGATGCCGGCGCACACCACGCGCCCGCCCTTGCGCACGGCGGCCAGCGCCAGCGGCACCAGCGCGCCCACCGGCGCGAAAATGATGGCCGCGTCCAGCAGTTCGGGCGGCCGCTGCTCAGCATCGCCCGCCCAGCGGGCGCCGAGTTCGCGCGCGAACGCCTGCGTCACCGTATCGCCGGCCCGCGTGAAGGCGTATACGCTGCGGCCCTGCCAGCGCAGCACCTGCGTCAGGATGTGCGCCGCGGCGCCGAAGCCATACAGCCCGATGCGCGCGCCCTCGCCTGCCAGGCGCAGGG
>JAFEGC010000247.1 GCA_018240265.1 Pseudomonadota bacterium
GCCAATGGTCGGCGGCGATCATGCGCCAACGCCCGGATCGGCGGCCCTTGAAATTCTCTCCTGAAATCACGACCATCGGGACATTATGAAACGCATTTTCCTGTTCGTTCTGACCAACCTTGCCGTCATGCTGCTGCTGTCGGTGGTGCTGTTCGTCCTGCAAGGCGTATTTGGCGTGCGCCTGAGCGGCAATGGCATGGGCGGCCTGCTGCTCATGGCTGCGGTTTTCGGCTTCGGCGGCGCGCTGGTGTCGCTGGCCATGTCCAAGTGGACCGCCAAGCGCATGATGGGCGTGCGCGTCATCGAGACCCCGCAGACCGAGACCGAGCAATGGCTGGTGAACACGGTGGGCCGTCTAGCCGGCCAGGCGGGCGTGAGCATGCCCGAGGTGGGCATATTCGACTCCCCCGACATGAATGCCTTCGCCACCGGCGCGCGCCGCAACGCCGCGCTGGTGGCGGTGAGTTCGGGGCTGCTTGGCGGCATGAACCGCTCGCAGGCCGAGGCCGTCATCGGCCACGAGCTCACCCATGTCTCCAACGGCGACATGGTGACGCTGACCCTGATCCAGGGCGTGGTGAATACCTTCGTCATTTTCCTGTCGCGCATCGTCGGCAACATCGTCGACCGCGCCGTATTCCGCAACGATGAGCGCGGCGGCGGCATGGGCTACTACCTGACCACCATGGTGGCGCAGATGGTGCTCGGGATCCTGGCGAGCATGATCGTCATGTGGTTCTCACGTCAGCGCGAATTCCGCGCCGATGCGGGCGGCGCCAATCTGTCGGGCCGGCAGAACATGATCAGCGCGCTGGAAGCGCTGAAGCGCAGCCACGACGGACCCCTTCCCGAGCAGATGCAGGCGTTCGCCATCAACGCAGGTCCTGGGCGCGGCTTCGCCCGGCTGTTCATGAGCCATCCGCCGCTGGATGAGCGCATCGCGGCGCTGCGCGCCGCCGCCGGGCAGTAAGCGCAAAAAATTGCCATAACAATTCCCGCCGATTTCGCACAGCGTGGCTGGGCAACGTTATGATGCCGGCTCCCGCCCGAGGTTTCGACCAACTCCATGATCCATCACCCCGCACAGCCGGAACGGCTTGTCCTCCCGATGCGCCTGTGGCGCCTTCTGCGAAGCTGGTTCGACTCCGCCGGAACGGCGCAGGCAGCAGCGCGCGCCGATGCGCACCGCATCGACTGGGGACGCGCCATCCCGTTCGTGGCCATGCACCTGGCCTGTCTCGGCGTCGTCTGGGTGGGCGTATCCTGGACCGCGGTGCTGACCGCGGTGATTTTGTACGTAGCGCGCATGTTCGCCATCACCGGCTTCTACCACCGCTACTTCTCGCACCGCAGCTTCAAGACCTCGCGCGCCGGGCAGTTCCTGTTCGGCATCCTGGGCGCCACGGCCGCGCAGCGCGGGCCGATCTGGTGGGCGGCGCATCACCGCCATCACCACGCCTTCTCCGACAAGCCCAGCGACGTGCACTCGCCGCGGCAGCAGGGCTTCTGGTGGAGTCACATGGGTTGGTTCATGTCGGCCAAGCATTTCGCGCCGGATCTGAACCGGGTGAAGGATTTGATGAAATTCCCGGAACTGCGCTTCCTGGACCGCTTCGACACGCTGGTGCCGACGCTGTTCGCGGTGAGCCTGTTCGGCCTGGGCGAGCTGCTGGAATACCTGGCGCCGGAGTTGAACACCGACGGCTGGCAGCTGCTAGTGTGGGGCTTCTTCATTTCCACCGTGGTCACGTATCACGGCACCTACACCATCAACTCGCTTTGCCACGTCTTCGGTCGGCGCCGCTATCGCACCCATGACGACAGCCGCAACAATCTGTGGCTGGCGTTACTGACCCTGGGCGAGGGCTGGCACAACAATCATCATCATTACCCGTCCTCGGTGCGCCAGGGTTTTTACTGGTGGGAAGTGGACATCACTTATTACGCGCTCAAGCTCCTGTCGCTCACCGGGCTGATCTGGGATCTGAATCCCGTGCCGGCCTCGGCCCGCAACTCCGCCCGGCGCCTGTAGCCGCGCCGGTCCCGCGCGGCACACCGGTGATGCGGCCGATGACCTCGATACCGCCCCCACCCCCGCGATGCGGTCGCTGAGCCTGCCCGTCCGCACCGCGCGGCTCACGCTGCGTGAATTCCTGGGCTCGGACCTGGAATCGGTGATGGCGTACTCGGGCGATGCGCGGGTCACCCGCTACCTGTTCTTCGGGCCGCGCGACGAGCAGGCGAGCCTGGATCATCTCAACGGCATACTGGATTCGCAGACCGAGCGCCCGCGCACGCGATATGAACTGGCGGTGGAGCACACCGACACCGGCCGCATCATCGGCGCCTGCGATCTGTCGATGATCGAACGCGACGTGCTGGATCTGGGCTACATGCTGGAGCACGGCAGCTGGGGCCAGGGCTATGCCACCGAAATCGCACTGGCGCTGATCGACGCCGCGTTTTTCGATCTCGGCGCCGAACGCGTAATATCCACCGTGGACATCCACAACCAAGCCTCGATCCGGGTGCTGGAGAAGGCCGGCCTGCAATGGGAAGCCACCTTCCGCAAGGCAAGGCGCGCCAAGAGTCGCTGGTGGGACTGCCATTTGTACGTCATCGCGCGCACGGTGTGGGAGGCGCAGCGGCGGCGGCCGTAGCGGCCCCGGCGCCGCACGCGCCGCCGGTCGGGCAGGCGCAGCGGCTCGACGAGTGGCGACGGCCGGTGATTGCGCTAACGCCGCCGCGGCGGTCTTCGCGCCCGCAGGCGCGCCGGGCGCGGCCTCAGCGGCCCGATTCGCCGTCACGCCGGGCGTCGCCACGCCGGGCGTCGCCACGCTTTTCCTCGTCCTCCAGCTCGCGCTCGCGGCGCTTGGCGCGATCCAGCACATCCCGGGATGGCATACCGGTGCGGGTCGAACTGCGCAGGGCCAGCAAACCGCCCACCAGCGCACCGACGACGAGCAGCACGATGAGCACGGCGCCGCTCATGCGCCGCCTACTTGGCCTTGATCACGCGCATCAGACCTTCCTGCGCGGTGCTGGCGACCAGGCGTCCGTCACGGGCGAACACGCTGCCGCGGGCGAAGCCGCGCGCGCCGGAGGCGCTGGGGCTGTCGGTGGAATACAGCAGCCAGTCGTCCACGCGCACGCTGCGATGGAACCACATGGCGTGGTCGATGCTCGCCATGACCAGGGGCGGCGACAGCGGCGTCACGGCGTGCGGCATCAGCGCCGTTTCCAACAGCGCATAGTCGGATACGTAGGCGAGCAGCGTGCGATGCAGGGCCTCACCGTCCGGCAACTTATCCACCGCCCGGAACCAGACGCTCTTGCGCGGCGCGAGCTTCTGTGGATTGCGGTAATCGGTGGGCTGCACGGGGCGCATCTCGAACGGGCGCGCATGCGACAGCACCTTGCGCAACGGGTCGGGCACGAAGCTGATGGCATCGCGCACATGCGACTGCAGGTCCTTCAACTCCTCGGGCGCCGGCACCACCGGCGCGGAGAACTGGTGGTCGAGCCCATCCTCGGCGGACTGGAACGAGGCCGACATGTTGAATATCTGCTCGCCATTCTGGATGGCGACGACGCGGCGGGTGGAAAAGTGCCGGCCGTCGCGCGCCCGATCCACCTCGTACACGATGGGCAGGTTGCAGTCGCCGCGCCGCAGGAAATAGGCGTGGAAGGAATGCACTTCGCGCCCCTCCACCGTGCCGGTCGCCGCCGCCAACGCCTGGCCCAGCACCTGACCGCCGAATACTTGCGGAGAGCCGATGTCGCGACTTTCGCCGCGGAACAAATTGATCTCGACGCGCTCGAGCGTCAGGACCTTGAGCAGGTCCGCCAGCAGCCTGTCCATCGAGCCGCTCGCCGCTTCAGCCCGCCACTCCCAGCCGCTTCTGCATGATAGGGCTGGTGGTGGTGTACTGCAGGAATTGCCGCTTCTCGGGGTTCAGGTGATGCTGCACTCCAAATGCCGCCAGCGCCGCCTCATGGAAACCCGACAGGATCAGCTTCTTCTTGCCCGGATAGGTGTTGATGTCGCCGACGGCGAAAACCCCGGGCATGCTGGTCTGGAACTTCTCGGTATCGACCTTCAGCGCCTTCTTGTCGAGTTCCAGGCCCCACTCGCCGATCGGCCCGAGCTTGGGATGCAGCCCGAAGAACACCAGCACCTGTTCGGCGGGCAACGCCAGGGTCTCGCCGGCGGCGTTCTTGATTTCGAGCCCGGTGAGGCGGCCGCCGTCCACGTGCAGGGCCTGCGCCGTGGCCTCGTGAAACCGCATCTTGCCGGCGGCGACCAGCTCCTTCATGCGCGCCACCGTGGCCGGCGCGCCGCGAAACTCCGCGCGCCGGTGCACCAGGTGCAGGCTCTTGGCCTTCTCGCACAACGACACGGTCCAATCCAGCGCCGAATCTCCGCCGCC
>JAFEGC010000248.1 GCA_018240265.1 Pseudomonadota bacterium
TTGTTTGCTAGGCGCGGCGAACAAAGCAAGGCAGGGCGTCGGCGCAGGGTGATCAAGGCGTCGCCGCGGCGAGGATGACGCGCGCAAGGCCCGTGTAATCGCCGTTGAAGTGATGCCCGCCCTTGACCTGCACCACCTTGAACCGGCGTGAATCCAGGCGTGGACACAGGGAGTCGTCCTCATCCGCGCCGTACACGCACAGGAGCGGTGTGCCGGCGATGCGGTTCACCTCGGGCAAGGTTGCCGGTCCCGTGGCATCGTCGGATACCCAGCTGCTCAGGTGGAACTCGAACAGCGCATGCTCCGACATGCCCAGCAGTACCGCGAGGGCCACGCGTTCACGCGTGGCTGGCGGCAGGCGGTTCACCGCGAAGGGCAGCACGTCGGCGCCCTGCGAGTAGCCGATCAGCAGCACCTTGGATTTGCCCAGCTTGGCGAGATAGTAGCGGATGATGCGGTCCGCGTCGGCCGCTACACCCTCCGGCGTGCGCGCGGTCCAGAAGTAGCGCAGCGAATCCAGGCCCACCACCGGGATACCGCGCGCTGACAGCGCCGTCGCCACTTCCTCGTCCAAGCCCGCCCAGCCACCATCGCCCGACAGGATGAGCGCGAAGCGATCCCCGGATGTGGTCCCCGCGGCCGCCGGCACCTCGACCACGGGCAAATCGCCGAGTACCGCAGGCGGCAGCGCGACCGGCTTGGCGGGCGCCTCGCGCGCGAGCCGCGACAGCGCATCGGTCAGCTCCGGCCAGTCCTGCCCCGGCGCCGGACGGTGCGTGGCAACGCGAGTCGCGCCCGGGACCTGCGCGATGAACCGGTCCACTTCCGCACCGGGACAGCGCGCCGCCTGCTGGGTCGCCAGGTCGATCCAGGGATCGGCCAAGTGGGTTGCGGGCAGGAATTCCATGCGCCGGCCCTTCGCCCGTGAACTCAGTCCCGAGCCCTTGCACAGGGGTTTGCGCAATTTGACCGTCGGGCAGAAATCGATGCTGAGAGCACCGGCGAAAGTATCCTTCGGCGACTGCGCCAGTGATCCATAGGCGAGCGTGCCGCCGGCTCGTTCGCCCAACAGCACGGGCGGCAGATACGTCGGCAGGTGATAGTAGGCCTGCACGAAGTGGCTCAAGTTTTCCAGGTCGCCGTCCGGGAACACGCAGTCCGCGCCGTCAGCTTCCAGGCTGGCGCGCAGCACGCGCCAGTCGATGCCGGTGACGAGTGCGCCCTGGCGCCGCAGCTGTTGCGCCAGGGCGTCGGCCGATGCCGTCCAGCCGCTCTCGTCGGACAACAGCAGCACCACCGTATGCACCGCGCCGACGGGTACGTACATGTGCAGGCTCTTGAACCGGCCGTGATACAGCCGTTGCACGGTCGCGGATGTCAAGATGGGCGCGACCGGCGCCGCGGCAGGCTGGGCAGCTGAGTTCGCACCGGCGCCCGCAGGCAGCGCCAGGCTCGCTGCGCCGACGATGCCCGCCAGGCACAACCACAGCGGCGCGGCGCGGCGCGCGCGGATCACGCTCATTGCGTTCGCGCTTTGACCTGCAAACGAAACGCGTGCAGCAGCGGCTCGGTGTAGCCGTTGGGTTGCGTCGTGCCTTCGAAGATCAGGGCGCGCGCGGCCTGGAACGCAAGGCTCGCCTGCGGGTCCGGCGCCATGGGCCGATACAGCGGATCGCCGGCGTTCTGCGCATCGACCTTGGTCGCCATGCGCAGCAGCGCGGCATCCACCTGCGCCGCGGTGCACACGCCGTGCAGCAGCCAGTTGGCGATGTGCTGCGAGGAAATACGCAGCGTCGCGCGATCCTCCATCAGGCCCACGTCGTGGATGTCGGGCACCTTGGAACAGCCGATGCCCTGGTCCACCCAGCGCACCACGTAGCCGAGAATGCCCTGCGCGTTGTTGTCCAGCTCACTGGCGATTTCCTCGGCCGACCAGTTGTGACCGCCGGCCAGCGGCAGCGTCAGCAGCGCATCCAGTGCCGGCATCGGCTGCTTGGCGATTTCGGCGCGGCGCGCGAACACATCGACGGCGTGATAGTGCAGGGCATGGAGCGTGGCGGCGGTGGGATTGGGCACCCAGGCGGTATTCGCACCGGCCAGCGGTTGGGCGATCTTCTGCTTGAGCATGTCGGCCATGCGATCCGGCGCGGCCCACATGCCCTTGCCGATCTGCGCATGTCCGGACAGGCCGCAGGCGATGCCCACCGCCACGTTGCGCGCCTCGTAGGTGTTGAACCACAGGCTGTCCTTCATCGCCGCCTTGCGCACCATGGCGCCGGCGCGCATGGAGGTGTGGATCTCATCGCCCGTGCGGTCCAGGAAGCCGGTGTTGATGAACACGATGCGCTCCTTCACCGCGTGGATGCAGGCGGCGAGATTCGCCGAGGTACGGCGCTCCTCGTCCATGAGCCCTACCTTGATGGTGTACCGGGGCAGGCCGAAGGCATGTTCCACGGCACCGAACAGCTCATCGGTGAAGGCTGCTTCCTCCGGCCCATGCATCTTGGGTTTCACGGTGTAGATGGAACCGGCGCGGCTGTTGCGGAAACGCCCCAGCCCCTTGAGATCGTGCAGGCCGATGAGCCCGGTGAATACCGCATCCAGAATGCCTTCCGGCGCCTCGCGCCCATCACCCAGCAACACCGCGGGATTGGTCATCAAGTGTCCAACGTTGCGGATGAACAGGAGCGAGCGCCCCGGGAGCGAGAAGCGCCGGCCGTCGGGGTCGATCCACTCGCGATCGGGCTCCAGTGAACGCGTCATGCTGCGGCCACCCTTGTCGAAACGGGCGCACAGATCGCCGCGCATCAGGCCCAGCCAGTTGCCGTAGGCCATGACCTTATCCTCGGCGTCCACCGCGGCCACCGAGTCCTCCAGGTCGATGATGGTGGTGAGCGCGGATTCCAGCACCACGTCGGCGATGCCGGCCGGATCGCCTCGCCCGACGGCGTTGGAGCGGTCGATGCGCAGTTCGACGTGCAGGCCATGATGCCGCAGCAAGACGCCGCTGGGCGCGGCCTCACTGCCGTTGAAGCCCGCGAACGCGGCCGGGTCGCGCAACGTCGGGATCAGCGCGCCGCGTTGCACCGCGAGGCGCTTCACCTCGGCCCAGATTCCGTCCGCCAGCGGGAAGGTTTCATCCAGAAAGGCCTTGGCACGCGTGATCACCGCCGCGCCGCGCGTCGCGTCATAGCCGCCGGGAGCCGCCTTGCCGGGCAGAGCGTCGGTGCCGTACAGCGCATCGTACAGGCTTCCCCAACGCGCATTCGCGGCATTCAGCGCGAACCGGTCGTTCATCGAGGGCACGACCAGCTGCGGGCCGGCGAGCTTCGCGATCTCCTCGTCCACGTTGGCCGTGGTTACTTGAAACGGCGCAGGCTCCGGTGCCAGGTACCCGATCTCGCGCAGAAAACTCCGGTAGGAGGCCTGATCCGGGCTCACGCCCTTGCGGGCCACCAGCCAGGCGTCGATCTGTGCCTGCAGTTCATCGCGCCTGCGCAGCAGCGCGCGGTTGCGCTCGGTGAAGCGTGCCAGGATGTCCGCCAGCGCCTGCCACAGCCGCGAGGCGGTGATACCGGTGTCGGGGAGGACGCGATTCTGTGCGAATTCGACCAGGGGTTGACAGATGCGCAGTCCGGCGCGATCAAGATATGGATTTTGAGGTGACAAGTCGGTTCTCGGCTCGATGGTGGAGTTTATGCACGGCGTAGGGTCGGCGGGCGGGCCCAGGGCCTGCCGCGTCCACATTAATTGTAACAAACCACCGATCGTGTCCGCGCGGTTCTGATGGGTTCACATTTTCAGCGCCGTGGAGCTGTTAAGCTAGTAATTTACATGGTTCGGAGCGGTGCATGCGGATCAGCGTCTTTGGCCTGGGATACGTGGGAGCGGTGTCGGCGGCTTGCCTGGCGGCGGACGGTCACACGGTCGTCGGCGTCGACAAGAATCAAACCAAGGTCGATCTGATCAACGCCGGCAAATCGCCCATCATCGAGGCCGGGGTGGATGCCCTGACCGCCACGGCCCATGCGCAAAAGCGTCTCTCCGCCGCCACCGCGGCCGCCGCCGCCATCGAGCAGACCGAGCTGTCGCTGGTATGTGTGGGCACGCCGAGCGAGCGCAACGGGAGCCTGGATCTTTCCCATATCCGCAACGTGTGCCATGACATCGGCGCGGCGCTGGCCAAACTGTCCCGCTACCACATCGTGGTGATCCGCAGCACCGTGCTGCCGGGCACCATGCGCCAGGTGGTGATCCCGGCGCTGGAGGCGGCCTCCGGCAAGAAGGCGGGCCCTGATTTCGGAGTGTGTTTCAACCCCGAGTTCCTGCGCGAGGGCACGGCGGTGAAGGATTACTACCATCCGCCCAAGACCGTGGTGGGCGAGCTCGACGAGAAGGTGGGTGGCAAACTCCTG
>JAFEGC010000249.1 GCA_018240265.1 Pseudomonadota bacterium
TACTGCTCCCAGTAGCGATCGACCAGCTGCGCAAGATCGTTGGCCATCGCGCGCGGTGAAGGGGCTACTACGGCGGCCGGCGCCGCTGCCGGCGGCGGCGCGCGCTGGCAGCCGGCCAACAGGCATAGGACACAGCTCAGAGCGATGCGTAACGGAGCGGGCATGCGCGCTGATTATAGGGTGCGGTATGATTCACGCAGTCTCTAAATCGAACATACGGATCACCCCATGCTGGCAGGTTCTCAACCCCGTCGAGTCGCCATCGTCGGCGGCGCCCGTATTCCCTTCGCGCGCGGCAACACCGCCTATGCGCAGGTGGGTAACCAGGAGATGCTGACAGCGGCGCTGTCCGCGGTGGTGCGAAAGTATTCCCTCATCGGCCAGACCCTGGGCGATGTCGCGGCCGGCGCGGTGATGAAACACTCCAGCCAGTGGAACCTCACCCGCGAATGCGTGCTGAGCAGCGGGTTGTCGCCGCAGACGCCGGGCATGGACCTGCAGCGCGCCTGCGGCACCAGCCTGGAAGCGGCCATTCTCATCGGCAACAAGATCGCGCTGGGTCAGATCGACTCCGGTATCGCCGCCGGCGTGGACTCGGTCAGCGATCCGCCGGTGGTGTTTCCCAAAAGCTTCCAGGAGTTGCTGCTGCGGGCTTACCGCGCTCGCGCCGCCAGCGAACGCATCGCCGCCTGGCTGGGCGTGCGCCCGCGGCACTTCAAACCGGTGCTGCCCGGGGTCACCGAGCCGCGCACCGGCCTGTCGATGGGCCAGAGCACCGAGATCATGGCCAAGAAATGGGGCCTCACGCGCGAGGAGCAGGATCAGCTCGCACTGGAAAGCCACCAGAAGGCCACCGCCGCCTACAAAGCCGGCTTCTACGACGACCTGCTGGTGGAGTACCAGGGCCTGAAGCAGGACAATAACGTGCGCGCCGACACCAGCCTCGACAAGCTGGCCAAGCTTAAAGCCGCCTTCGATGCCAGCTCCGGCACGCTCACGGCCGGCAACTCCACTCCCATGACCGATGGCGCGGCGGCGGTGCTGCTCGCCAGCGAAGACTGGGCGCGCACGCGCAATCTGCCCATCCTCGCGTATCTCACCTACGCCAAGGTTGCGGCTGTGGATTTTTTCGACAAATCCGAGGGTCTGCTGATGGCGCCGGCCTTCGCCGTACCGGCGATGCTGGCCGATGCCAACTTGAAATTGCAGGACTTCGACTTCTACGAAATCCACGAGGCCTTTGCCGCGCAGGTGCTGTGCACATTGAAGGCGTGGAACGACCCGGTCTTCTGCCGCGACAAACTGGGGCGCGCCACACCGCTGGGCGTCATCGACCGCAGCCGTCTGAACGTGAAGGGCGGGAGCCTGGCACTGGGCCACCCGTTTGGTGCCACCGGCGCACGTGTCGTGGCGACCCTGGCCAAGATATTGAACCAGGAAAAAGGCCGGCGCGGCCTGATTTCCATCTGCACGGCCGGCGGCATGGGCGTCGCTGCCATTCTCGAAACATAGTCCGAAACCACGCCTACCGGCGGTTTCGCGCAAGGCAGGCGGCGCACGTTTTTCATCATTTCATACTCCGGAGCGAACATGGGCAGCACACTCACGTTGACGGCGGCAGACGGGCACAGCCTGGATGCCTACCTCGCGCCCGCGCGCGGCAAGGAACGCGGCGCGGTGGTCATCATCCAGGAAGTCTTCGGCATCAACTCGCACATCCGCAAGGTGACCGATCAGTATGCCGAGGCGGGCTTCCGCAGCATCGCGCCCGCGCTGTTCGACCGGCTGGGCAAGGACATCACGGTGCCGTACACCGATGTGCCGGCGGGCATCGACCTTGCCATGAAACTGAAAAACGATGAAACCCTGCTCGACATGAAGTCGGCCATCGACTACGTGCGCCCGGCCGGCAAGGTCGGCGTGGTCGGCTACTGCTGGGGCGGAACCATGTCCTACCTCGCCGCGGCGCGCCTGGACATCGCGGCCGCGGTCTCCTACTACGGCGGCTTCATTTCCAACTACCTGGATGAGCAGCTGCGTGTGCCGGTGATGTTTCATTTCGGCGAGAAGGATGCGCACATTCCGCTGAGTACGGTGGAGAAGATCCGCGCCCATCATGCGCAGCAGACTTATCATATCTACCCGGCCGGTCACGGCTTCAACTGCACCGACCGCGCCAGCTTCGATGCGGCGAGCGCCAAGCTTGCCTTCGAGCGCAGCGTCGAATTCCTAAAGCAACACGTAGGCTGATGCGATGAAACTCAAAGACCCGAGCCTGTTCACCCAGCACGGCTACATCGACGGCCACCGGTGCGATGCCGATAGCGGCAAGACCCTGCCCGTGACCAACCCGGCCACCGGCGCGGCGCTGGGTACCATTCCCAACATGGGCGCCGCCGAAACCCGCCGCGCCATCGAGGCCGCGCAGCGCGCCTTGCCCGCCTGGGCCGCCAAGACCGCCAAAGAGCGCGCCAACATCTTGCGCCGCTGGTTCGATCTGATGATGGCGAACCAGGACGATCTGGCGGTGCTGATGACCGCCGAGCAGGGCAAACCGCTGGCGGAAGCCAAGGGCGAGATTGCCTACGCCGCCTCGTTCATCGAATGGTTCGCCGAGGAAGGCAAGCGCCTGTATGGCGACATCATCCCCGGTCATCAGGCCGACAAGCGCCTGCTGGTGATCCGCCAGCCCGTCGGTGTGGTGGCCGCCATCACGCCGTGGAATTTCCCCGCCGCGATGATCACGCGCAAGGCGGGCCCCGCGCTGGCCGCCGGCTGCACCTTCATCTGCAAGCCGGCCACGCAGACGCCCTACTCCGCGCTGGCGCTGGCGGAACTGGCGCATCGCGCCGGCATTCCCGCCGGCGTGTTGAACATTCTCACCGGCTCCGCCGCCGCCATCGGCGGAGAGATGACCAGCAACCCCATCGTGCGCAAACTCACCTTCACCGGCTCCACCGAGATCGGCAAGAAGCTGATGGAGCAATGCGCCGGCACCATGAAGAAGCTGTCGCTGGAACTGGGCGGCAACGCGCCCTTCCTGGTGTTCGACGATGCCGATCTGGACGCGGCGGTAGAAGGCGCGCTGGCCAGCAAGTATCGCAACACCGGCCAGACCTGTGTCTGCGCCAACCGGCTGCTGGTGCAGGACGGGGTGTACGACACCTTCGCGCAGAAGCTGGCGCAGGCCGTTGGCAAACTGCGCGTCGGGGATGGCCTCGCGGGCGCGACCGAACAGGGACCGCTGATCGACGCCAAGGCGCTGGCCAAGGTGGAGGAGCATATCCAGGACGCGCTGGCCAAAGGCGCGAGCGTAGTGGCCGGCGGCAAGCGCCATGCACTGGGCGGCACTTTCTTCGAGCCCACCATTCTGGCCAACGTCACCCGCGAGATGCTGGTGGCGCGCGAAGAAACCTTCGGCCCGCTGGCGCCGCTGTTCCGCTTCAAGACCGAGGAGGAGGCCATCGCCATGGCCAACGACACCGAGTTCGGCCTGGCCTCGTATTTCTACACGCGCGACCTGGCGCGCTCCTGGCGTGTCGCGGAAAAGCTCGAGTACGGCATCGTCGGCATCAACACCGGCATCATTTCCAACGAAGTCGCACCCTTCGGCGGCATCAAGGAATCGGGCGTGGGGCGCGAGGGTTCCAAGTACGGCATCATCGACTACACCGAACTCAAGTACCTGTGCGTGGGCGGCATCAGTTAGAACCCACCGGACGATGAACGAACTCTGACCATGCTGGGCCGCTTCCTGGAATTCTCGGTGCACTGCGCGGACGTGGCGCAGTCGCTGGAGTTCTATTGCAAGCTCGGCTTCACGCAGACACCGGTGGGCGATGCCTGGAAACACGCCTACGCGGTGATCACCGACGGCCGCCTGTGCATCGGCCTGCACGGCGAAGCGCCCGCCGTCACCGCGCTCACCTTCGTGCGGCCGGACATCCTCGAGCAGGCAACGCTGCTGGAGTCCCGCGGCCTCAGCCTGGAATTCCGGCGGCTGGGGAGCGGCGTGTTCAACGAGATCGGTCTGCTCGACCCGGGCGGCACGCTGCTGCGCATGATCGAGGCGCGGAGCTTTTCGCCCAGCGAACGAAAGTCCATGCAAACCTCTGGTTGCGGCTATTTCCAGGAAGTCGCGCTGCCGGAGCCCGAGCCGCAGGCTGCCAAGGATTTCTGGGAGGATCTGGGCTTCGTCGGCATGGACGAACCGCAGGCACTGCTGCCGCACATCAGCTGCACCAGCGATTCCGTCGACGTGGGCCTGTACGATCGGCGCCAGCTGCACGAACCGATGCTGGTGTTCGAAGCCGATGACCTGCACGCGCGCATGGCGCGCCTGGCGAGCGCCGGCATCGACCCGCAGACCCCACCGCCGTCCCTGCGCGGCCGGCCGGCCGCG
>JAFEGC010000024.1 GCA_018240265.1 Pseudomonadota bacterium
TTCGATGCCCGGATTCACCTGAACCTCGCCGGTAAGTCGATCGTTTTGCTAGCCAAGGCGAAGAAAACCGTCTACCCCCGAGATGTTCGCCAAGTGCTATGGCAATTCAAGGCGCTACGCTACCCGCCACGCGCCGATGAACAGCCCCTGCTTATGGCCGAATCCTTGTCACCTGGTGCGAAAGAGCTGCTCCGGAACGAATGCGTCGGTTACTACGACAGCGGCGGGAGCCTGTTTCTGCCTGCCTCCGACGCTTATATCTACATCGACAAACCGCCTCCGAAGACCTTGGAAAAATCAGTACGGTCACTGTTCTCGGGGCGACGTGCACAGGTACTGCACGCGCTTCTAGTCCATCACCAGGACTGGTTTGGCGTTACCGAGGTGGCCGAACAGGCGCAAGTGGCGCCGTCCACTGCTTCCGAGGTGCTGAGCCAGCTGGATAGGTTCGACTGGCTGATATCGCGCGGGCAGGGACCAGGTAAGGAACGTCTCTTACGCGAGCCCGGCGCGCTGCTCGATGCCTGGGCCAAGCAGCTTGTGGCTATGCGTGCGCCAGTGCTGCGTCGTTACTACGTGCCTGGCTTGAAGTCCGACGCTTTGCTCGAACGGCTCGATCAGGTTCTCGACGCGCATCAGGTCGGCTATGCCGTGAGCTACGAAGCCGCCGCGCAGCGCTATGCACCGTTCTCGTCGGGTATCTGGCAGGTGCGCGCTCGGCTGCTGCCGAGTGCCGGCGCCGATGCGGCGATAGCCGAGCTGGATGCGCGCGTCGTGAACGAAGGGGCAAACCTAGCTGTCATCGAGGTGAAGTCGGCTGGAGAACTGTTATTTCGCCAGCAAATCGACGGAGTCTGGTTGGCAAGCTCAATTCAAGTATATCTCGACCTGTTACGCGGCGAAGGCCGTGCCAAGGAGATGGCCGAACATCTGCGTCGAGAGAGGATCGGTTTCTGATGGCCAAGCCTGCCACATTCGATGGCTATAGCGATCAATACACCCGCGACTGCGAGCGTACGCTCGTAACTTTGTTGCGTGGGCTCGGGCCTTGGAAGGAGTCGATCTGTCTGGTCGGCGGGCTCAAACCGAGGTACCTGGTGAAGGCGCGGCCGCCTGCGGTGCCGGCGCACGCCGGCACGATGGACGTAGACATTGTGATCGATCTGCATATATTTGCGGACATGGAGGCTTATCGCACTCTCGAACAGAACTTAAAGAAGCTGGGATTCGAACGTTCCGAGAACGATCAGCAGCAAAAGCTCTCCTGGCGATGGCAGACACGCACCGAACACGGTGCGCTCATGGTGCTGGAACTACTGGCGGATGCGCCGGAGATCGCCGGCGGCAAGGTGCAGCCTCTGCCGACTGAAGGAGCGATCTCAGCACTCAACATCCCACATTCGTCCATCGTCTTCGATCTATATCAGATTGCCGAGATCGAAGCGGAACTGCTGGGAGGCAACGGCATCGCCATCGAGAGAATCAAGCATGCAAACTTGGTTAGCTTCACCTGCCTGAAGGCGTTTGCATTCGACCAGCGATTCGAGCGCAAGGATGCTCACGACCTCATTTATTGCTTGGAGCACGCATCCGAAGGTGCCGGGTCGGTGGCACGGGTATTTCGGCAGGAACGCGAAGGTAAGCACGGCGAGGTCGTGAAGAACGCGCTCGCGATACTGCGCACTCGCTTTGCACAGGCGGGTGAGACCGAGGGATATCGCAAGGATGGACCGGTCGCGGTAGCAAAGTTTGAGTTGGGCGAAGGCGACGAGCCCGAGCATCGCGAGGCAAGAGTGCTTCGCCAGCGCGAGGTTAGCAATGTAATCGAACAGCTCCTTGCGCAAATCGGGTAGGGGCTCGATGTGACCGACGTCACCGCCGTGAATTCCCCGCAGGAAACCGCGTCAGTTCCTCGATCGACCACAGCCGTCCGCCGATCATCACCCGGCGCACGTGACTGGCGGTGGTGATGTCCTCGAGCGGATTACCCTCCACGAACACGATGTCGGCGATCTTGCCGCGCTCCAGCGTGCCGAGGTCGCGGTCCGTGCCCATCAATTCCGCGGGCACGATGGTGGCCGCGCGCAGCGCCTCGTACGGCGTGAGGCCCGCGCGCACCGCCTGATACAGCTCGTTGTGCGTGTTCAACCCCGAGGGCGTGAACGGCGAGTCGGTGCCGATGATGATCCTGGCGCCGGCCGCATGGAGCTTGGCGATGGAACGGCGGATGTTGGCGGCCAGCTTGTCGCCGCCCGGAACCGCGCCGAAGCTCATGATGGGCGCGCCGCGCACCCAGGCGGGCTGCAGTGCCGCGCGTTGGGCGGCGATGAGCGGATCGCGGTCGATCAACTCCGCCGGCGGCACGAACAGCGAAGTGGTGGGCGTGACGGTCATGCCGCTGCGCGCCAGGATCTGCACCACATCGTCGTACGATACATCGAGCTGGCTGGCCTTCATCGAATAGCCGCGGCCTCCGCCGTTGCCGTCCAGATGTTCGACGCTGTCGCTGCCGAACAGCGCGGCCGGATAGATTTCGTGCGAACTCACCGGCAGTCCCAGCGCATGCGCGCGCGCCACGATCTGCTCGCGCAGCGGCTCGGAGGTGTGCACGTAGGTCTTCACCATGTCGTAACCGAGCCGTTGCGCGAGCTGCAGTTGCCGGTCGACCTCAGGCAAGGAACCCACGGCGGTGCCCATCTCCCACACCGTGCGCTCGCCATCGAAGATGTAGCCGGTGCCGAACACGCGCGGACCGGGCCGCGCGCCGGCGGCGATGGCCTCGCGCTCTTCGAGAAAATCCCCGGGAACATTGCCGGGGCTGCGCACCGAGGTCACACCGTACGCCAGCCACAGCCGGCCGAAGCGCGCGCCGAATTCCTTGATCAGGTGCGCATGCGCATCCACAAGGCCGGGCATGGCCGTCAGCTCGTGCAGGTCGGTGTATTCACCTTCGGCCGGCAAGCTGCCATGCGGCGAGATGCGCCGGATGCGGCCATCGGCCAGCACCAGATCGACATCCTTCATCGCTTCGCGATGCACGCCATCGATCAGACGGCCGACGCGCACGGTGTGCAGGCCCGCGGCACGCGCGGCATGCCAGGTGAGATGCAGCGGCACGTCGCGGCGCTGGCCGGTGAGCGTGTCGTACAGCGCGAATTGCGCGCCGCTGGCCACGAACAACGTGCGCGAGTCGGCGGCCCAGTTGAGCGCCGTGGGAATGATGTCGGCGAGTTTGCGCGGCGCGCGCGCGAGGGTGCCGCCGGCGAGTTCGTGCGGCGCGGCCGGGGCGCTGCCATCGGCCTGTTTGCGCGATGCGTCGCCGGGCGCACCATCGGCGGATGCGGCCACCGTCCAGAGCGCGGCATTCATGCCGAAGGCGTATGTCTTGCCGTCGGGCGAGAGCACCGGGCCGTCGCCGGAACGGTTGCCCACCGAATGTTCCGCGACGATGGTGATCGGCTGCGCGGTGTTGGCATCGACATCGACGATGGATGCCTGGTTGTAGCCGCCCACCACGAAGGACTGCGATTCGGACACATTCTGCAGACGCGACACCAGCAGCCGCTTCTCGTCGATCCAGGTTGGAAAGCCCGGCGATTCGCCGGCGGCGGTGAGCGCGCCGCCAGCGGCGGGTGATCCGGTGGCGGCCGGCGCTCCGGCAGTGGCCGGCGCCTGTGTCGCCGTTCCACCCACATCATGTCCGCCCGGCGTGATCACGTGCACCGCCTCGGCGTAGGCGCCGGAGGCATCGACATAGGCGAGGCGTTTGCCATCGGGTGACCACGACGGGCGGATCTCCGCACCCGGTGCCGAGGTCAGGCGCTGCTGCGCGCCGCCATCGACGTTCACCACGTACAGGTCGAGCGAACCTTCGCGATCCGTGGCATACGCGATGCGCGTGCCATCCGGCGACCAGGCCGGGTCGATCACCGCATAGGGCCCCGGGTTCGTCAGGCGCCGTGGCGTACCGCCGCTTACGTCCATGACCCACAGCGCGCCCAGCGCGGTGAAGGCGATGCGCTTGGCATCGGGTGACAGCGCCGCGCGCTGCACGCCCACTACCGGCCGTTCTCCGGGCGAGTCGAGATCGGGGCGGCGCTTCGCGTACACCGGACGGCGCACTTCGAGCGTTACACGGAACGGAATTTCCGTGGCGCCGCCAGCACCCACGTGGCGGCGCTTGAGCTTGCCGTCGGCTGCGTAGAGGAATTCATCGCCCGACAGCCAGGCCATGCGAAACGGATGCAGATCCTCGCCGGCCAACACCACGTTCGAGCCGTTCATGAGATCGGCGCGTCCCTCCGCGATGCGCGCGTACCAGGCCGATTTGCCGTCGGCGGTCCAAGTGGGCGTGCCCATCGGCACGTTCATGCCGAAGGCCATGACCTTGGCATCGGCCACCTGATGCTCCTGGCCGTCGCGGCCGGCGACGTAGATGCCGGTGGCGCCGGGGCGATCCGAGACATAGGCGATCCGGCTGCCATCCGGCGACCAGGATGGCCGGCTGTTGCCGCCGGGGCCCGGCGACAACCGCGTCAGCGTGTCGTCGGCGAGCCGGCGGCTGAACACGTCGAATTTGCCGTCGCGGCTGGAAGTGAAGGCGATGGCGCTGCCGTCCGGTGACCAGGTGGGTTCACGCTCGTCGGCGATGTCGTGGGACAGCGGCTGGGCATGCCGGCCGTCCGGGTCGATGGTCCAGATGCGCCAGTGTCCGTCGTGGTTCGACTGGAAGGCGATGCGCCGGCCGTCGGGCGACCAGGTCGGCTGCTGCGCGTCGTACAGCGGGGAGGCGATCTGCCGCGCCGTGCCGCCGCCCGCGGGCATGATGAACAGGCCGCCCTGCACCGCCAGCACGATCTGCCGGTGATCGGGGGAAAGCGCGAAGGACAGGTTGGTGGCCTCGCGGACTTCGATGTTGGTGATGGACGCGGCGACCGTGGTGGCAGCTGCGGCAGCCGTGGCGTGGCGCGGCGCGGAATGCGCGGCCGCCGCGACGATTTGCGCCCCCAGCAGCAGTGAGATGGGCAACAGGACTGTTCGCATCGGACGATCCTCCCGGTCAGGTTCGCCGAAGATAGTACTGCATCAAACCATTTTTCGACAATCGCCGCGACGGTGGTGGTGCTCGCGCCGGGCCGGTCGAGCGGCTCATCTGCGGCGCTGCTCACCCTGCGCCGGCCGTGTGGCTAGGTGCGGTGCAGATCGTGTTCCAGTTCAGTGACGATGCGCTCGAGCAGATGGATCAGCAGGCCCTTGTGGATGTCGCCCACGATCTGATCCAGCCGCCGGTCGTGCGCCTCGGCGTGCATGGCGAGTTTCTGCAGGTGATGCTCGCCCTTCGGCGTGAGATTCAGGCAGTAGGCGCGCGAGTCCGTCTTGGAGCGATGCCGCTGCACGAAACCGCGCTTCAGCAGATTCTTGATCACCGGGGTGAGCGTGGACTTGTCGCGCCCCGTGGCGCGGCTCAGCCGCACCTGGTTGATGTCCGGGTTGGCATGGATGACCGACAGCGCGGCGAAGTGGCCGGGCCCGAAATCGGCCGAGCCGACGCGCCGCGCGAAGGCCTCGAACGAGACGTCCTGCGCGCGACGTAGCTGGAATCCGATGAAATTGCGCAGTGAGCCGAGTGATACGGCGCCGCCGCGTTTGGAGGAGCCAGCTTTCGCGTCCGCTTTGGCGGCTTTCGATTTTGCAGGTGGAGTGTTGGCGCTCATGACTGCGCGGGCGGGTTCAATAGCGTCGGCTTCAGATCGGTTGGCGTCGAGCAGCCGAGCTGCCCCAGGGCGCGATCGAGTTCGTTTGTCAGGCATTGCATCAATAGCGCGGGACCCGTAGCAGGACCGAGCGCCGCCGCCGCGTACAAAAACGGGCGCCCCAGTAGCGTCATGGTAGCACCGCAGCACAGTGCCCGGGCGATGTCCTCGCCAGTGCGCACGCCGCCATCGAGCAGCAACGGCAGCTCCGACCCCACGGCGGCACGGATCGCCGGCAACGCGTGCAACGGAGCCGGCGCCGCATCGAGCTGCCGCCCACCGTGATTCGACACGATGATGCCGTCCACGCCAGCATCCCTGGCGCGCTGCGCATCGGCAGGGTGCAGCACGCCTTTGAGCAGCAGCGGCCGCGGCCAAACCTTGCGGATTTGCTCGAACAGCGGCCAATCGAATCGCGCCGAACTCTGCGCCGCCATGGTCTGCGCCAGCGAGCTGGCCGATGCCCCGGGGGCATCGTAGCGTTCGAGATTGGCAAAGCGCGGCGCGCCATCCATCAGCACCCGCCAGCTCCACGCCGGATGACGCAACAGGTCGAGCGCCATGCGCAGGGTCGGACGAAACGGCAGCACGAAACGGTTGCGCAGATCGCGCAGTCGCTTGCCGGGTGTGGGCACGTCGGCGGTCAGCACCAGCACCGGCACACTCGCCGCCTCCGCGCGCGCGATCAGGTCATCGATCATGGCCGCATCGCGCCCCACGTACAACTGGAACCATAATGCCGGTGCGCGTGCCTGGATGGACTCGATGCTGGCGGTGCCGGCCGTGGACAGGATGTAGGGCACACCGAAACTTTGCGCGGCGCTCGCCAATTCCAGATCGATCTGCGGATGGACCAGTCCCGCCATGCCGATGGGGGCGATGCCGAACGGTGCCGCCCATTGCCTCTCGAACAACGAGACCGCGGTGGATCGCTCGACATTGCCGGCCAGTACGCGCGGTGTCAGGCACAGCGACTCGAACGCCGCGCGGTTGCGCGCCAGCGCGCGCTCGAAGTACGCGCCGCCGTCGATGAAATCGAACACGAAACGCGGCAGCCGCCGGCGCGCCGCCTCGCGCAGCGCGGTTGCGTCGATGATCGTGCCCTCGTTCATCGACCGGTCAAGCGCGCAAGGTTGCTCGCGGGCGCAACAGCAGCCCCATATCGATGAGCCAGATCAGGATCAGCGAACCGCCGATGAGCATGGCCGACAGCCCCAGCATGGGTGCGATGCCGAATCTGTCGAGAATGGCACCGGCCAGCAGCGGACCCACCGAGGTGCCGGTGCCGATCATCAGGTTGACGGGCGCCATGATCTTGCCGCTGGGATCGCGGCTGGCCGCAGCTGCCAGCAGGAAAGGCAGGGCGAAAGTCCAACCGAACTTGAACGCGTAGGCGCTGGCGGCGAAGCCGGCGCCGGACAGCGGCAACAGCAAGGCCAGCACGGCGCCGATCAGCCCGGCATAGCCCACGCCGAGGCACAGGCGACGCGGCAGATGGCCCGCGGCCCAAGTGGCAGCCACCGCGCCGGCGATGCCGAACAGCGAGGCTGCGGCGAGCTGCTCCGCGGCGGTTTGGGTGCTCAGGCCCGAGTGTGCGGCGATCACCGACATGAAGGCCCAGGTGCCGCCCAGGCCGAGATAGAAGGCAAATATCGCCAGCATCACGGCGGTGGTCAGCGATACCGGCAATCGCTGCGCAAGTGCGGCCGCCGCGGGACGGTCGCTGACCCGCAGCCGGGTGGTGAGCGGCAGGGCGAGCAGCATCAGCACGGCCATGACACCGAATTGCGCCGCGATGCCAAAGCGCGCGAACAAGGCAGGCAACAGGGCAAGGCCGGCGGCGCCGAGCACCAGCTGTCCGGTCAGCCAGAATCCGAACAGTCGGTCGCGGCGGGTCGAAACGCCGGCCGCGGCCATGCACAGCAGCATGATGGAGCCGCCGGCCATGGCGGTGATCAGGCGCGTGGCCAGCAGCGCGGGCAGAGGGAGCGAAGCGGTGGAGGCAAGGTTGCCTATGATGAAGAGCACGGCGGCGATGCGCGCCACGCGCTCGGAGGGCACCCGTCCCAGCCACAGCAGCGCCGGGAGCGAGGCGGCGCTGATGCCGCCCAGTTCGAACAGGAAGTAGGCACCGACCTGCGATGCACTGAGCCCGCGTTCGAGCATGAGCTGCGTGGTCAGGATGGGCGCGACCAGCAAGGCTAGCGGGACGATGGCACTGAAGGCGACGATCGCAGCGGTGAGCGACAGCGGATCGGCGGGGGTCGTGGGTTGGTACGTTGACATATCGGTCGCGGCCGCCTGCGCGAAATGTAAGGTCAGCCACCGACAGTAACTACGGCGGCATGGTTTGGCAAGACACCATTGCTCCTGTTTCAGGCCGGGCTGATGACGGCACATAGGCGAGTTTTTGCCGAGCCCTCCTCGAAATGGCTTGAAGTACTCGCGCATATATCGTAGGGTATCAAACCATAATAACGATCGAGTCCACGGTCCTTAAGGGGAGGTCGCATCGATGCGCAAGACTTCAGGCCTGGTTTCCCATCGCCGCCGCATGCCGGCCGCCCTTGCGCTTTTACTGGCGGGAACCGCTGTTGCCGTGGGGCCGGCGTTCGCGAACGCGGCAGCCGCAGCCGCCCAGTCCACGCCTGCTCACCCGCTTCGCTCCGCGGGCGGAGTGCTGCTTCCCGGTGGCTTCTTCGGTACGCACGCAACGGGTCTCGACCAGGTCGATGAGATCGTGGAAGCAGCCGACCGTGCGCTGCGCGGGGCCGGCGTGCGCGCAGGCATCGGTGCCATGATGCAGCACACCATCTATGTGAAAAACGGCGCGCTGAATCCGCTGGATGTGCTGAATCGCTTTCACGCCGTCGCCCGGCGCCTCGCCCCTTCGCTCAAAGCCCAGCCCAGCGTCGGTACCATCCTGCGCGTGCCGGGTTTCGAGAATGCGCGCACCGTCGTCGGGTTGGATCTGGCGGCGGCGCCTGACGGCGCGGCGTCGGGCCTTGCGCGCGTGCTGTTCAAGTTCGGCCCGCAGGAAATCGGCCAATCCATCGCCACCGATCGGCTGGTGTTCAGCGCCGGCCTGGAAGCAATGGACTTCGAGCACGGCACGCTGGTGCCGACCATCGAGCAGCAGGTGGACGTGGTGACCGACAAGCTGGTGCACACGCTCAAGGATGCGGGCGTGTCGGTGGATCATATGGTGTCCCACAATCTGTACGTGGCCAAGGGTACCGATCCGCTCAAGGTTGCGCAGCTGTTCCAGGCTTCGCTCCATGCGAAGCTCCCCGAGCTTGCAGCCGCGCAGAGCGTCGGCACGCTGGTGGTGGTGGATGGCATGGCGGCGCCGGATTTCATGCTGGAGATGGATGCGCTGGCCACGCGTGGTGACCCGGCCTCGGCACGACGCATCCCGTACGAACCGGCGCTGCCGGTGTCGAAGGCGGTGGCGGTCGATGGCCTGGTGCTGACCTCGTCCATCGATGCTCTGTCGCAGCCGGGAGAGTCCTCGATGCCCAAGGGCGCCAAAGCGCAGGCCGTGGTGGTCGCGCGCCGCGTGGCTGAGGCCCTGAAAGCTGCGGGCGGTTCCGCCTCGAACCTGATCAAGATCAAGCTTTACGTCAAAGCTGGCAATGATCTGCCAGCGGTGCGCGCAGCCTTCGCTGCGGCGCTTCGTGCGCATGGCGCGCGCAACCCGGCGTTTACCGTCATCGCGGTGGAGGCGCTGGAGGACCCGGCGCTGGAATGCGCTGCGGCGGCGCTGGCCGACGCGAATCCGGCATCACCGCGCTGACGAGGCAACGGCACTGCTTAGCACTGTTTTCACTTTTACCGCTGGAATCACGTCTGGAGCTCATTTTATGCATACGCAAACAGACCGCAGTTCGTCCCTTCGCAGCGCGAGTCACCGGGCCTGTGGCGCGGTTCGATTCGTGGCGCTGGCCATTTCGACGGCCTATTTCGTCCCGGTCGCCGTCTCGGCCGCGACCTCGTCCGACTCGGCGCAGGGGCTGGAGGAAATCGTGGTGACCGCCACCCGACGCGCCGAGAACCTGCAGGATGTGCCGATCAGCATCTCGGCTTTCAACCAGGACCAGATGGATGATCGTGGCGTACGTTCCATCGACGATGTGGTGCGCTTCGCGCCGGGCGTGCAGTTCAGCCGCGGCGGCGGCTTCGGATCGGATCTCAACACCAACATTTCCATCCGCGGCATCTCCGCCGCCGTGGGCCCCGCGACCACCGGCATCTATGTCGATGACACGCCGATCCAGGTCGGCTCGATCATCGCCAGCGGCAACTTCGCCGACAACGCCTATCCGCAGTTGTTTGACATCGAGCGTGTGGAAGTGCTGCGCGGTCCGCAGGGCACGTTGTTCGGTTCCGGATCGGAAGGTGGCACGGTGCGCTTCGTCACGCCGGCGCCCAGCCTGACCAAGGCTTCCGCCTATGTGCGCGGCGAGGCCGGCTATACCCAGTACGGCGCTCCCAGCTACGAGGTCGGTGCCGCGGGCGGCATGCCCATCATCGACAATGTGTTGGGCGTGCGCGCCAGCGTCTGGACCCGGACCGATGGCGGCTACATCGACAAGACCAACTGGTACACCGGCGACACCACTGATCCCAACGGGAACTGGAAGCAGAGCACCTCGGCACGCCTCGCCTTCGCCTGGCAGCCTATCGAGGGTTTGACTCTGACGCCATCTATCTTCTTCCAGCGCATCAAGGCCAACGAATCGAATGCCTTCTATCTGCATTCGGATGCCACCGGTGGATTCACCAACTCACTCGGTAACGTCGATGACGGGCACTACGTGGATCTGCACAACTCGCACCAGTGGGCCAACCAGCGCCTGTCACTGCCGGCGCTCAAGATCGAGTATGACTGGGCCAAGATGCAGTTGGTGTCCAATACCTCGTACTACGAGCGTCGTCAGGATGGCGCGACCGACTTCCAATCGCTGGAAGTGGGGTTCTGGGCCGGCCAGGTGTTCCCCAGCAATCCGACTTTCCTGACGCCGGGGTTCGATGAGCAGCGGGATTACTACTTCACCCAGGAAGTGCGTCTGCAGTCGGCCAACAAGGATTCGCGCTTGTCGTGGGTGGCAGGCGTTTTCTATTCGCACGACATCGCCTCGGCCGATCGCAGCGTTTACGACCCGTACCTCGGGGATCTCATGATGCAGGGACCGTTCGGGCAGTTCCCCTGGTGCAACACGGGGCAGAACTGCATCACGGCGATCTTCGGCGTACCCCAGTTGGGAGACTATTCCTTCGTGGGCGACACCAAGGCGGTGGACACGCAGAAGGCGGTGTTTGGCCAGGCGGATTTCAAGTTCACCGACCACATCATCGGCACGGTGGGTCTGCGCTATTCCAAACTGAGCAACGACTGGAGCAATGCGGTGGACGGGCCGGTCAATGGTGTGACCGCACCGAGGGTCGAGTATGGTCGCCAGTCCGCGAATGCGACCACGCCCAAGTTCATGGTCTCCTACAACAACGACGCCGGGTTGCTGCTGTACGCCAGCGCCACCAAGGGCTTTCGCAACGGCGGGTCGAATGCGCCGGTGGGCGACAACGCGGCCTGCCTGCCGGATTTGCAGAAGCTGGGCCTGACCGCCGCACCGACGAGTTACAGGCCCGACAGCGTCTGGAGCTACGAACTCGGCACCAAGTTCATCAGCCAGGATCGGCGTCTACAGGTCAATGCCAGCCTGTTCGAGATCGACTGGAACAACCAGATTCGTAACGTGTCGCTGACCGCCTGCACCCTGTCGTTCACCACCAACCTCGGCAAGGCGCGCAGCCGCGGCGGTGATCTGTCAGTGGAATGGCGGGCACTCGATGCGCTGACGCTGGGAGCCAATGCCGGCTATCAGTCGGTGAAGGCGACCGAGACATTGGTTGCCAACCCGACTGGCGGTCCGTCCGGTAGCCCCCTCTATTACACCATCAGCGGCCAGTCGCTGCCAGGATCGCAGCTCGCCGCGGCAGCCTTCGTGCAATGGGATTTCGCCGCCTTGGGCAAGCGCGCCTATCTGCGCGTCGATGACAATTTCACCGGCAAGCAGGCTGGCATCAGCTCGCAGGGCATTTCGCTGGATCCGAACATCGCCGGCTGGACCGCGACCGCGGCAGAGTTTCGCGATCCGTCCGTCAACATCGCCAACCTGCGCCTGGGCGTGAATCTGGATGCCTGGAACGTCTCGCTGTTCGTCAACAACCTGCTCAACACCCAGCCGTTGCTGGGTAAGGCTCGCGGCACCGTGACTCTGTTCAGTTTGCCCACGGGTGAACTGACCGCGACCACGGTGCGCCCACGCACGGTGGGTGTGACGGGCGTGTACAAGTTCTAGGCGCGGGTACGCACGGTGAGGCGCGGCCCTGTTCTGGTCACATGGCTGATGTCCTGGGCGGCGGTCCTGGCAGGACCTGCGCCCGGGGCCGCTTCACCCGCGACTTCCGGTGCGCAACGCTGGATCGCGAGCTGGGCGGCCAGTCCGCAGCAGGCGTTGCCCGGATCACCCGGTTCGGTGCCCGATCTGAGCGGGCGCACGCTGCGCCAGCGGGTCCGGCTTTCCGCCGGCGGTGCGCAGCTGCGCCTGCGGCTGTCGAACGAATTCGGCGCCCGGCCCTTGTTGATCGGCGCGGTGACCGTTGCAGCCGCGCTCGATGCGGGCGCAGTCCGCGCGGACTCGGTGCGCAAGGTGAGCTTCGCGGGACAGACATCGGTGCTCATCCCGCCGGGTGCGCCGGTGCTGAGCGACCCGGTACGGTTCGATACGCGACCGGGCCAAGAGCTGACCATCAGTCTGTATTGCCCGGCCGAGGCGAAGGCCGTGACGCTGCATGAGGAGGGATTGTCGACGGCGGTGATCAGCCCGCCCGGGGACTTTACCGCCAGCGCGCTGGTAGAGTCGGCCACCACCACCACCACGCGTCTGCTGGCAAGCGCGGTGCTGGTGCCGGCGGCCGCACAGGCCGTCGGCATCGTGGCCCTCGGCGACTCCATCACCGACGGCACACGTTCCAGTGTCGATGCCGACCGGCGTTGGCCGGACGTGTTGGCGCGGCGTTTCGCGGCGCAGGGTCGGGTGGCGGGGATCGCCAACGAGGGCATCAGCGGCAATCGCCTGCTGGCGGATGGCGCCGGTGCCAGCGCGCTGGCGAGACTCGACCGCGACGTGCTGGCGTTGCCCGGGGTCACGCATGTCATCGTCCTCGAGGGCATCAATGACATCGGTTGGCCGGGCGCGAAGTGGGGTGAACGGTTCCTGGAGGATCCGGCGAATGCGCCGAGTGCGGACGAGCTCATCGCCGCCTATCGGCAGATCATCGCGCGGGTGCATGCACGCGGCGCGAAAGTCATCGGTGCCACGCTAACGCCCTTTGAAGACACCGATTTGCCCGGCTACTATTCGCCCGCCAAGGAGCAAGTGCGCGCGGCCGTGAACCGCTGGATCCGCGCCGGCGGTGAGTTCGATGGCGTGATCGATTTCGACGCGGCAATCCGCGATCCGGCGCATCCGGCGCGGGCGCTGCCGCGTTTCATCTCCGACGATCACATCCATCCGAGCGATGCCGGTTACGAGGCCATGGGGCAGGCGGTCGCGCTGGAATTGTTCCGCTGAAGAGCACGGCTGGGATGGGAGAGCGTATGAATTGCGCGATGAGAAAAATTCGGGCGACGGGATCGCTGTTCGCCGGTGGTGTGTGGGCATCTGCTGTGGCCGTGTCAGCATTCGTCGTTGTCGCGTCCGCCTCTGTCGTCGCGTCGGGGCTCGCCGCGGCGCAAGATGCCCCGGCCCCCAACGTGCTCGCGGCCGGCGCGCAGGCAGCAACTGCGCAGGACGAGGCACACCTCAGCGGCGGCCGTCCGGATCTCATGGCGCCACCGCCATCGAAAAAACTGTATCAGCAGAAATGCGCTGGCTGCCACACCGATGCCGGCGTGGAACTGAACGGGCGCATCATTCCCACCACCGCCACCTTGAAGGCCATGCAGGCCAGCAAACTGTACGATGTCATGGCGCAGGGCAAGATGATGTCGCAGGCGGCCGGCATCAGCGACCGCGACATGCGCGGCATCGCCGAGCTGATCACCGGCAAGAAGATCGAAGGGAGCGATGACACGCTGATTGCCGCCATGAAGAACAACTGCCCCTCCAATCCGCAATTGCCCGATCCGGCCGCGGTCCCGGCCTGGAACGGTTGGAGCCCGACGCCGGACAATGCGCGCCATCAGAACGCGCGCGCGGCGCGCCTGAGCGTTGCCGATGTGCCGCGACTCAAGCTCAAGTGGGCCTTCGGCTTGCCGCTCGGTGCCAGTTCCGCATCCCAACCCTCGGTGGTCGCGGGGCGCGTGTTCGTCGGCAGCGACAATGCCACGCTGTATTCGTTGGATGCGAAGTCCGGCTGCGCCTACTGGTCATTCCGCACCAAGTCCCCGGGGCGAGCCGCGCCCATCGTCGCTCCGATCAAAGCGAGCGCCGCAATGAAGTACGCGGTTTTCTACGCCACCGGCGATCGGCGCGTGTATGCGCTGGATGCGCACGACGGCAAGCTGCTATGGGAAGTGACGGTACCGGGCGAGGGCAACGGTCTGACGGGTTCGCCGGCCTACTATGCTGGCCGGTTGTACGTGCCGCTTACCGCCACCGGTGTCACCGCCGGCTTCACGCCCAACGTGGAATGCTGCAAGGTGCGCGGCGCCGTGGTGGCGCTGGATGCCGCCGATGGCAAGGTGATCTGGCGCACCGAAACCGTGCCCGAGCCGGTGCAAAAAATCAGCCGCAACAGCATCGGCACGCAGGTGTGGGGGCCGGGCGGGGTGAGCGTCTGGAACTCTCCCACCATCGATCCGAAGCGTGGCCTGATCTACGTCGGCACCGGTAACGGTTATGGGCCAAAGGCTGCCACTACCACCGATTCGATCCTGGCGCTGAGCATGAAGGATGGATCGATCCAGTGGCATCACCAGGAATTCAAGGATGCCTTCATGCTGGGCTGTCCGGACAAGAGCCCGCCGGGGGAAATCTGCCCCGAGTCGCTGGGCCAGGATTGGGATTTCGGCGGTGCCTCGGCCATCCTGCAGCCGCTGGGCGCGGGCCGGTCGGTGCTGGTGTCGGCGGGCAAGGGGGGCGTGGCGATCGCGCTGGATCCGGACCGCCAGGGCAAGCTCCTGTGGCGTGTGGACCTGTACAACGGCGCTCCGCCCACGGCCGATGGCTTGGTCCTGTTCGGCGGCACCGCCGACGGTAGCCGTGTCTACTGGCCGCTGCAACAGGAGGGCGGTGGTTTGAAGGCGCTGCGCCTGCGGGACGGCCATGTCGATTGGAACGCCGCCATCAAGGCCGACAAGCGCGGACAGGTGAGCGCCGCCAGCAGCATTCCCGGCGTGGTGTTCACCGGCGGCTGGGATGGCGTGCTGCGCGCGGTGGACATGGGTGGCCGGGTGATCTGGTCGTTCAATACACGGCAGCGTTTCGATTCCGTGAACGGCGTGATCGCCATCGGCGGCTCCATCGGCGCACCGGGCCCGACCATCGCCGACGGCATGCTGTACCTCGCCTCGGGTTATCCCGGCTTCCAGAACGGCACGCCGGGTAATGTGATCCTGGCTTTCGGCGTGAACTAAACGGCGCCATTATCCGCCGTGGTATTGAACCCTTCGGTGTGGATGCGCTTGTCCTCGGCCCCCAGCGTGCGCGCGCTGGCCGCGCAGTCCTGCACGAATTCGGGACTGCCGGCGATGAATAGGCTGAACCCCGACAAATCCGCGTAAAGCGTCGGCAGAAGCGAGGGGATGCGTCCGTGCAGGAAGCCCTCGCGTGCCTCGCCGGTGAGCGTGGGTGTGAACTGGAAATTGCGGTGTCGCGCCTTCCAGAACTCCACCAGGCCGCGACAGTACACGTCCTCGGCACGGCGCGCCGAGAACATCAGCGTCACCGGGGCGGCATAGCCGCGCCGCAGCGCAGCCTCGGTCAGCGACAGGATGGGCGCCAGCCCCGAGCCCGCCGCCAGGCACAGCACCGGCGTTTCCACCGACGGATCGCCGACGAAGGTGCCGAAGGGCCCGGAGACCGTGATCGGCTCGCCGATGTTCACGGCGTCGTGGATCCAGATGCTGGTGTCGCCGCCGTCCTGCCGCGTGATCTGCAGGGTGATCTCGCCGTCGGGACGCGGCGCGCTGGCGATGGAGTAGGCGCGCGGACGTCCCGCGCCCGGCTTGCGGATCAGCACGTACTGCCCCGGCCAGTAGCGCATGGGCGCGCCCAGCGGGCGCAGCCGCAGTTCGAGAATGGAGAGCGTGCGCGCGATGCGCTCGGTCACCACATAGGGCATGTCCTGCTGCGGCGGGAACAGCCGGGGCTTGGCATCCTCCGCGCCCCATTCGATCACCAGCTCCTCGGATATGGGCTTGGCCATGCACATCAGGCCAAAGCCGGCGCGACGTTCCTCCTGCGACAGCGCCATGTCGAGCACGAAGCCCTGGTCGAAGGTGCCCGACTGCACCCGCACCTTGCACTCGCCGCAGGCACCG
>JAFEGC010000250.1 GCA_018240265.1 Pseudomonadota bacterium
GCGCGCGGCGTGGATGGCCTGCACGCGCTCCAGATCCCGCGCCGCCTCGACCCCGCCGAGCTTCACCTTGAACCGCGACCAGTCCGCAAGCGCCCGTGCCTTGCTGGCGCCGACTTGCGGATCGCCAATGCCCAGCGTGAACACCGTGGGCAGCGGCCGCGGCGCCGGCAGGCCCGCCAGCTGTGCCACCGGCGTGCCCGTGAGCTTCGCCTGCAGATCCCACAGTGCGCAATCCAGGGCATTACGAATCGGGCCGGCCGGCAGCAGCCCGTTCAGTTCCTCGCGCGAGACGCCCTGCGCGAAACGGGGCGCTAGCGCCTGCATGTCGCGCAACGCCTGCGCGGCCAGCGCCGCATCGCTCTCATGCGGTTCGCATTCACCGCGTCCCACCCGGCCGTCCGCCGCCAGTTCCGCCACCAGCATCTGGCTGTGGGTGATTTCGATGCGTGAAATCCGGAAAGGCTCGCGCAGTCGGTGCCGCTCCGCCCGCGCGCTCAGCGCCATGCCCTGCCTCATCGTTACATCCCCCTTTCTTAATGTTACATCCGGGCACCGCAACGGCTGCTGGCGCACGGACACCGATCACCCATAACGACGACGGCCTTACAGCACCACGCGATCCCGCCGCGGCGTCGGAAAGTCGATACTCAGCTCGCGCGCCGCCCGATGCCCCGCATAAACCGCATGCGCGATCAACGCCGGCTGCCGGCAGTCGCCGATGCGTTGCACGTCGAGGTCCTGCGCACTGGCGTCCTCGCCCACCAACTCGCGGTAGAGCTGATCCTGCGGCTCGCGCGAAGTGACCAGCACCAGCGTCGCGGCCGCGTGCCGCCACGTTTTGCCCGAGTAGATGCAGGCCGTCTCCACTTCCCGTCCATCGAAGCCCTGCACGGTACGTAAGGTGTGGATGTCGATGCCGCGTTCCAGGAGCTGGCGCTGCGTGGCATCCTGCTCGCCGGTGTAATGGCTCCACTCCCCCGCCGAGCCCGCCGTGGTCACGTAGGTCACCTGCGCGCCGATCGAGGCGAGCAGCAAGGCGATCACCGGTCCCAGGTAGAAATGATCGTCGTCGAACAGCGTGACGCGCCCGCCGGGCCGCGCGCCGCGCATGATGTCATCGGGCGTCAACACCGCCTCGTGCGCGAGCTCGCCAATCGGCCGCACATGCCAGCGGCCCACGCCATCGCGCCGCCAGCTCGCGCCGGTGGCGATGAACACGTGATCGGCGCCGAATTCACGCACCTCGGCCGCCGAGAGCCGGCTGCCCAGGTACAGGGAAACCGAGGGCAGCGTGCGAATCTGCGTCAGTCGGTAATCGCGCACGCGGCGCCACTCGCTCAAGCCCGGCAGCGCGGACTCCAGCGTGACGCGGCCTCCCGCCTCCTGCGCCGCATCGGCCAGCGCGACGGTGTAGCCGCGTTTTCCCAGGATATGCGCCGCCTCGAGGCCGGCGGGTCCCGCCCCCACCACCAGCACCGATCCGCCATCGCCGGGCGCCACGCGCTCGGGATGCCAGCCGTTTCGCCACTCCTCGCCCATGGTGGGATTCTGCGTGCAGCGAACCGCCGCGCCGCGATAATTGTGCGCATAGCAGATGTTGCAGCCGATGCATTCGCGGATCTCGTCGAGCCGCCCCTCCCGGATCTTGCGCGGCAGGAACGGGTCGGCGATGGAGGGCCGCGCCGCGCCCACCAGGTCGAGCACGCCGGCGCGCACCTGGCGCACCATGGTGTCGGGCGAGGTGAAGCGGCCCACGCTGACCACGGGCTTGCGGGTGAGCCGGCGAATGTTCGCCACGCGTTCTTCCAGCGAGCCTTCGGCCACGAAACGCGAGGTCGCCATCTCCTCGCCGTAATAATCACCGACCACGAAATCCCACAGATCCGGAAGCTCCGCCAGCAGGCCCACGGCATCGTGGGCCTCCTCGGCGCTCAGGTGATCCTCGCCGTGCCCATCCGCCGAGAAACGGATCGCCACCGCGCACTCATCGCCCACGGCCTCGCGCGTCTCCTCCAGCACCTCGCGAATCAGGCGCACGCGATTTTCCAGCGAGCCACCGTACTCGTCGGTGCGATCGTTCAAACTGCGCGACAGAAACTCCGACAACAGATACCCATGCGTCGGATACACGTACACGATGTCGAACTCCGCTTGGCGCGCGCGCCGGGCCGCGGCGACGTGCCAGCGGCGAAATTCGCGGATGTCGCGCCGGTCCATGCGCTGCGACTGCACCGGCTCGCCGGGGCTGGGCATGGAACGCACGCCGATGGTGGGCACGCGGCTGGCGAGATTGGCCACGTAGCTGCCGCCGTGCCACAGCTCCACACCGGCCAGCGAGCCATGCTCGTGCACCTGCGAGGTCATCGCGGCGAGATTGCGCACATCGCCCTCGTCCCACAGCGAGGCGAAGGGATGCGGCTGGTCGTCCGAGCTGGGATGGAGCGAGCAGTATTCCGTGCACACCACACCCCAGCCGCCCTCGGCCTTCATGGCGCGCATCGCCGCCAGCGTGTGCGGCAGCGCATGGCCCATGCCCGTGCAATGCGGCACCTGGTAGAAACGGTTCGGCGCCGTCACCGGGCCGATTTTCACCGGTTCGAACAACACCTGGTAACGCGACGACAGGCTCATGAAGGCTCCCGGCCGCGACCCACGGCCCGTGGCGTGCAAAAGGCGTTATGCTGCGGGGCCGCCGCCGTTTGTGCAACCGCGGTCCACACTGGAGAATCGCCTCATGTCGCCAGCGCCACGATCCAGCCGCCGCCCTGCCGAGGGAGCCGAAGCCACGGGAGCCGGTCGCCGCCGGCGCGCCGCGGCCGCCGTCTCGGAGCCCGCCGATCCCGGTCTGCACGATGCCGCCACCGCGCCCTACCAACCCCTGCCCACGGCCCAGGTCGAACAGCTGGTCGAGGCCACGTTGACGCTCATGCGCGATTCGGGCGTGGCGTTCGAACCCGGCTCCGAGGCCCTGACGATTCTGCGAGCCTCGGGTTGCGCCGTGGACGAGGAGGGGGCGGTGCGCTTCGAACCCGATCACGTTCGCGACACCCTGGGCTCCGTGGCGAAAAGCGTGAAGCTGTGGAACCGCGACGGCTCGCGCGCCATCGACCTCGACTCTCACCACACCTGGTTCATTCCCGGCATGACCTGCATCAAGGTCTACGACCGCGAGTCGGGACAGCCGCGCGACAGCAATGCCGAGGATCTGGCCACGGTGACCCGCGTCGCCGATGCGCTGCCGAACATCGATGCCGTGTGCGTCGCCTGCAAGAACGTCGCGCGTTCCGACCTGCACGGTGAGATCGAGGAGTTCGCGATCCTCGCCAACAACACCACCAAGCCGTTGGAATACCTGTGCGAGACGCCCGAGTCGCTACGGGTGGTGATCGACATGGCGGCGGCCATCCGCGGCGGACGGCAGGAGCTGGCGGACAAACCTTACTTCCTGCAGATCATCACGCCGCTCCCGCTCAACTATCACGCCATCCACACCGACCAGCTCATCGCGGCGGTGCGCGCCGGCGTGCCGGTGAGCATCGGCACGCTGCCCATCGGCGGCGCCTCCACACCCATCACCACCGCCGGCAGCATCGTCAACAGCCTCGCCACCGACTTCGCCGCCATGGTGCTGGCACAGCAGGTGCGGCGCGGTGCGTTCTGCATCGGCAGCTCCGACGTGTGCTTCATGGAACCAGCCACCGGCGGCATCGGGAATCTGGCGCAGACTTCGCTCGCCGATCTGATCATGTGCCAGATCCGACGCCATCTGGATCTGCCCTCCTTCACCGGCGCGGCCGGCTACTCCTCCTCCAGCCGGTTCGATGCGGATGCCGTGGCCGAGATCACCGCCGGACTCCTGCAAACCTTTTTCAGCCGGCCGGCCACCATCGACTACTGCGGCTCGCTGGACCAAGGGTTGACCTACTCGCTGCACGGGCTGCTGTTGTGCAACGACCTCGCCGGACTGGTGCGCACCATGTGGCAGGGCGTGCAGATCGACGACAACACCCTGGCGCTGGACCTGGCGCGGCGCGTCGGGCCGCGCGGCAATTACCTGGCGCAGCAGCACACCGTGGATCATTGCCGCGAGCATCTTTGGAACAGCCGCTACTTCGGTCCGAACCTGCCGCTCAGCGGCTCACCGCAGCCCTATGCGGATTTGCATGAGCGCATCGAGCGGGACCTGCAGAAGATTCTGACGACTCATCGGGCCGAACCGCTGGACGCCGACCTCGCGTCACGGTTGACACAGATTCGCCAGCGTTTCGAGCTGGCGCACCCGCTCTGACGCTGCCCCGACGACATGACGTGCGCAGACCGCCGCTTACGGCCTGCGTGCCTTCAAATGCGCGGGCCTCAATTCGCCGCGTTCCAGCACCACCACCAGTTGCCGC
>JAFEGC010000251.1 GCA_018240265.1 Pseudomonadota bacterium
GAGATCGTCAAGCAGGCGCTGCGACACAACAGCTCGGCGGTGATCGTGGCTCATAATCACCCCTCCGGCATCGCCGAGCCCAGCCAGGCGGACGAGTTGATCACCCGCAAGATCAAGGACGCGCTGGCGCTGGTGGACATACGCCTGCTGGATCACATCGTGGTGGGCGACGGCGTGGCCGTGTCGCTGGCGGAACGGGGACTGATGTGAGGGTGTTTACCGGTCGAACACGAGGCGCACACTCCCCATTGTTGAAATCTTCAACAATGAGGACCGTCATGGCAACCGTGAATTTCAGCGTTCCCGATGACGTCAAGGCGAAATTCGACAAGACGTTTTCGGGTCAGAACAAGAGCGCAGTATTGGCGGAACTCATGCGGCGCGCCGTTCGCGAACATGAACAACGGCAAAGACGCGAAAAACTGTTCGATGCCCTGACGAGCGCGAGGCCCAACAGGCCCGCTGTCACCCGCAGGCAACTCGCGGCGGCACGCAGATCGGGCCGGCCGTGATCCTCGTCGTCGATGCCAGCGTCATTCTGAAATGGCTTTTCGCCGACCCCGAACGTGAACCGGATATTGCGGCGGGCCATCGACCTGGCGGCTGGCGCCCGACTGCATGTGTTCGATACCCTCCATCACGCCGTTGCGATGCAAAACGAAAATGCCGTGCTGGTAACCGCCGATCAACGGTACTGGTCCGCCACGCGTCAAGACAGCAGCGTTGTGCTGCTGCAAGATTGGGAACAAGCGCCCGGCTGCCAGCCCTGAACGAGATTGACGCCCCACCGGGTCCGGTCAATTCGCGCCTCGGTGACCTACCGAGGTTTCCGCGAAAACCTCGGCGCGATCTCCCGCCGGCTGGCAATGACCCGTTATTTTCGCACCGAAACCACCGTGGCCGTGTAGCGATCGGCGCGCAGCAGCGAATGGCTGTGCTCCACCGCCACGCGTTTCGAATCGTAGGTGGTCTCGCGGATCGACAGCAGCGGCTTGCCGGCGGAGGTTTCCAGCAGGCGTGCCTGCGATTCGCTTGCGGTCACGGCGCCGATCTGCTCGTTCGCCCAGCTAAGCTTGCGCCGGTACATCTTCTCGAACACGTGATACAGCGACTGCTTCTCCAGGTCCTGCTTTTCCAGCTCAGGGAACAGCTCGGCCGGGATGTGGCTGGTGACAATGGCCACCGGCTCGTCGTTCACGTAACGCAGCCGCTTCAGCACGTACACCACGGCCTCTTCGGCCAGCTGCAGCGCCGCGGCGATGCCGGCATCCGCCGTCTGCTTCTTCAGGCGCAGCACCTTGGCCGAAGGCGCCAGCCCGCGCCGGCGCATCTCCTCGGAGAAGCCGCGTAGCTGCTGGAAATTCCACGGCACTTGGTTCGAGCCGATGACCGGGCGCTTGCCCTTCTCGATCACCAGCAGCCCTTCCGAACGCAGCTTCAGGAACGCTTGACGCACCGGCATTTTGCTGATGTTGAGTGCCGCGGCGATGTCGCCCTCGGAGTGGAACACCTGGCCTTCCTGCAGCGCGCCCGATTGTATCTGCGCGCGGATCTGCTCGACGATCTGCTGGTAATACGGCACATAACTGTCCGTCTCGATGTGCCAATCCACCGCTGCCGCGCGCCGCGCGTTGCCGCCCGCCATGTCCTGCATAGATCCCGATCACCCCGCCGCCCCGGCCGCGCCGGAATTCATAGGATTATAGCCACGGGCCGCGTAAGGACCTGCCGGACGGGTGGTGAAATCCACTCTTGCACAATACTACCTATGATACTAGGATGATACCGTGAATATATCTTCAAGGGGATACGGTGCCGCGGCCCTTGCCGCCGCCATCTGCTGCGCCGGCCTGCCGGCCTCCGCGGCCGGCTCCCGCCAACCCGCTCTCGCCGAGGTGAAGCTGGACGGCAACTACTTCAGCCGCTCGGGCCACCGCTTCCTGCCGGTGGGCGTGCATTGGGTGCCGGCCAAGACGGCGATGCAGTGGCCAGTGCAATGGGACCCGGCCGACATCGAGGCCGACTTCGCGCAGATGCAGCGCATGGGAATCAACACCGTGCGCCTGGATCTGATGTGGGCCTGGTTCGAGCCACGCGCCGGCGCCTACAACCCCAAGGCCTTCGAGCAATTCGACGCGCTGATCGCCATGGCCCACCGGCATCGCCTGTACCTGCACCCGACGCTGTTCGTCGGTGGCGAGGTGGGCGAAGCCTGGTGGGACGTGCCCTGGCGCCACGGCCGCAACCCGCAATCCGACCCCGACATGTTGCGGCTGCAGACCGAGCACGCGCGCGAATTCGGCCGTCGCTACGCGAACGAGAGCGCCGTCATCGCCTGGGACCTGACCGACGAGCCGCCGTTCTGGATTGCGAACGACACCACCGACGCCATGGCGGTCAACTGGACGCGGCTCATCGCCGGCGGCATCCGCCGACACGATGCGCGCCATCCCATCGTCGTCGGCGTCAGCACCCAGGACATGGTTCACGGCCCGTTCCGGCCGGACACGATCGCCGGCGACGTGGATTTCCTCAGCGTCCATCCCTACACCATTTACACGCCAGAGCTGTTCCCCGATGCCATGGTGTCCGAGCGCGGCACCTACGGTGCGGCGTTCGAGACCGCGCTGAGCCGCGGCGCCGGACGACCGGTGATGGTGCAAGAGCTGGGCGCCTCGACCGCGCAGTACTCGCCGGAGAAGGTGGCGCAGTTCGACGGCGCCAGTCTTTGGTCCTCGCTGGGCGCGGGTGCCAATGGTTTTCTGCTGTGGTGTTACACCGACGCCGCGCCCGACCAATACCGGCAGGTGCCTTATCTGCGTTCGCCGCACGAGACCCAGTTCGGCCTGACCACCTGGGATCGCAAGCTGAAGCCCGCCGGCGAAACCTTCACGGAATTCGCCCGCATCGCCGCGCGACTGGCGCTGGATGGCGTCGAGCCGGCTGCTGCGGATGCCGCCATTCTCATTCCCACCGAGTGGGCACGCACGCGCGGCGATGACTCGAGCTTCGGCCTGACGGGCCCGAACCTGCTGCCCTATGTATCCGTAACCGAGGGCGGTGCGGTCAACGGCCAGGCGGCCGCACCCTTCGAGGGCAACCAGGCTTTGATGAGCGCCGCGCTGTCCTCGTTCGTGCTAGCACGGCGCGCCGGTCTGCAGGTGGCCCTGCCCCGCGAAAGCGGCGACTGGTCCGCGCACCGCCTGCTGCTGCTACCCGCGCCGCTCACCGCCACCGAGCCGCCCTTCGTACACCTGCGTACGGATTTCTGGGCTCGGGCCCTGCAATACGTGCGCGAGGGTGGTGTGCTCTACGCCTCGCTGTCGGCGCACTCGGCCATTCCCGACATGGCGGCGCTGTTCGGTGCCCGCACGGTCGATGCCGCGGTAGCCAGCGAGGTCAGCCTCAAGATCGTGAAGGACTTCGGCGATCTCAAGGCGGGCGATCGATTTCACTTCAACGTGCCGGGCTCCTCGGCCGCCTTCTGGGGCGCGCAACTGCAGGTGCAGGGCGGGGATATCATCGCGGTGGACGAGCAGGATCGGCCGGCGCTGGTGGCGCATCGCGTGGGCCGTGGCTACACGCTGCTGGCCGCGTATCCGCTCGAAACCTATCTTGGCAATCAGCCCATGGCCTTCGACGGCGGCACGGATGCCGAGCGCCTGTATCGCGCGCTGCGCCAGTGGGCGCAGGTGCCGGCGCTGGTGAGCAGCGATCAATCGGCCGTGGAGGCCGCGGCGCTGCGCGGTGAGCGTCGCGGCTATTTCATCCTGGTCAATCACAGTGCCGCCGTGAAGCAAACTCTGCTCAGCACCACGCTGAAGGTCATGAGCCTGTCGAAGGTTGGGGCGGAGCGCGACACACCGCTGCAAGCACAAGCCGGCGGCTGGTCGGTGGAAGTGCCGCCCTATTCCGGCGTGGTGCTGGAGTGGCGGGGAGCGCAGCCATGATGCGCCGTGTACTGGGCGCCGTGGACATCGGCGGCACCAAGATCGCTGTCGGTGCCGTGGATACCGCCGGTCGCATCCTCGCAAAAGAAGAATGCGCCACGCGGCCGCGGGAAGGCTTTGGCGTCGCCATGGAGCGCATCGAAGACATGCTGGAACGTCTCGTCGCACGCTCGCAGCTAACGCTATCGGGCATCGGCATCGGCTGCACGGGTCCGGTGGACCCGCTGAGCGGGGCGATCGGCATCGTGGACTTTCTGCCGGGCTGGAATGGCTGTAACCCCGTGGCACAACTCGCGCGCCGCTTTGGCGTGCGTGTGGCGATGGAAAACGATGCCGATGCCATGGCCTTGGGGGAACTTGCCTGGGGTGCAGGACACGGGCGCCAGCAATTGATTTGCGTCACCGTGGGCACGGGTATTGGCGGTGGCAT
>JAFEGC010000252.1 GCA_018240265.1 Pseudomonadota bacterium
CGCTGCCTCGTAGATCAGATAGCGAGCCTTCTCGACCTCGACCGCCAGTCGCGCCGCCCGGTGGCGGATTGCTTGATTTGCACCAATCGGCTGTCCGAACTGCTTCCTGCCTTTGATGTACTCAATCGTCTGATCGAACGCCGCGCCGGCTGTGCCGATGATCTCGGCCGCTAGGGCAATGCGCCACAACGCCAGAAAATCTGCTACGGTGATCCCCAGTCGCCGACCTGAGCTACGAGCACGAACCTCCCCGACTGGATATCCCCAAGCCGCCCCACCGTCTTTGACGCTGCAGTCGGCAATGTCGATCAGATTGACAGTGTTGCGGCCTTCATCGACGGCAAGGACACCGTGCGCGCTGGTTGCGAATCGCGTGAGTTCCGCGACGCCGACACGCCAAGGCACCAGCGGCCAGGTTTTACAGCGTAGCGCTGGCCACAGTAGTGTACGCCAGCCGATTGGAAGCACGGTGATTTCGCGGGCAACCCGCTCTACGAGCAGCGTCGCGTCGAGATGAGAACCGCCGGCCGCGACGATATCGAGAAAGCCGGCGTCACACAATTCCTGCTCCAGTGCAAAGTCGTAGTGCGCGTCATCCTTTAACTCGTGACTCGCGGTGTGGCGTCGGCGCGCCAGCATCGTCTCAACCGAACTGAGGATCGCTTCCTGCGTCTCATTCAGGGTCATGTCCATCAGATAGTTCCCACCAGTCCGAGGCCATGTTTGGCGATTATACCGAGGTTCACCTCTATCGAGCCCGTCGCATGCCCCGACGGCAGCGCACTCTTCAGCGCCTGATCGCCCAGAGATCCAGCCTCGACCGCATCGTGTGTCAGGTCGAAAATCGCGTCCACGGCAATCTGCTCCGCCCAAATCGACGCCAGGCGTGCGACATTGCCTTCCGGACCCGGCGGAAGAGACCGCGCGCGTGCATCGATCACGCGATAGGCGAGCGCCCGTGCCGCGTGGCAGGCGGCGATCGCCTGGCCGACCCGCTCAGCGGTCACGGGATTATCAAGTTCGCCTGAGGTCCTGAGACGCTTGATCATTTCGTCCAGAAGCTTCAGGGCGCGAGCGTAGCGGGCCATTCCGATCCGCTCAAAGCTCAACGCGTCCATCGCCACCTTCCACCCCTGGTTCTCCGCTCCCAGTCGAGAGGCTATGGGAACGCGGCAATCGTCGAAGAACAGCTCACAGAAGCCGTGGTCCATCAGATTGGAGATCGGTCGGACTGTGAGGCCGGGGGTCCCCATTGGAACGAGCAGCGTCGACAGACCTGCCGGCCCGCGCGAGTGGGGATCGGTGCGGACCAACAGGAAGCAGTAGTCTGCGGTCACCGCATAGCTCGTCCACACCTTTTGGCCATTGACGACATAGGTATCTCCGTCGCGAATGGCCGATGTCCTGAGGGCCGCCAGATCGGAACCCGCGCCCGGCTCCGAGAATCCCTGACAGAACTGCAGCTCACCGCGCGACATGCGTCCCAGGAAATACTCTTTCTGCTCCGTGGTTCCATAGCGCATGATCGCGGGACCGATCCAATTGACATTCATGTATTGTTGGCCGCGAGGGTCGCCGTACGCAGACAGAACCTCGCTCAGCGCGAACAACTCCCACGCCCCCGCGTCACGGCCACCGTACTCCCTTGGCCAATGGGGCGTAAGGTAGCCGTGTTTCGCCAGCTTGATGGAAAAGTCACGACAGAAATCGTGATGCGCTGCGCCGGCCTCCGCCGTCAGCGTGTTGACGTTGATATCCCACCAGGGAGGTAGCTCCCTGTCGAGGAAATCGCAAATCTCCTTGCGAATTGCCAGAGCCCTCTCAGGCCACTCAAAGTCCATGGATGCCTACTCCTCGTTTCGTCGCAAATGCCGCGCCGCTCAATCAGCCACAGACTCTGGACCGCAGGTTACACTTGGCCGCCACCGTATCACCCGCGGCTGAGGCACTTCCTGAAAGAGCTCCTCAATGGTCGCCGCGCGCCGGCGCAAGACAGCCATCGGACTCACCGACTGTTTTGCCGTCAGCTCGCCGTTGTCGATGGTCGGCGGCTCGATCTCCAAGACGAGTCGAGCTACGCGGCTGGCGCTTCCCTGACCGGCGTTCAGCAAACCGAGGCGACGCTCGAACTCGGCCCGTACCGGGGCGCTGGCGAGGACGGCTGCGGGGTCGGTTCCGGCCGGAAGCGATGGATCGAGCGCACGGCAGGCGTCGACATTGGGGAAAACCAGCGCTCCAACCTCATGTTGGCCTTCGCCCGCGATGATGACGTCTCGCGCGAACGCTCCGAACACACCAACGGCCCGCAGACGCAGGCTAGCCGTGTTGACCCATGTACCGGTGATGAGCTTGAAGTTCTCTGCCAGCCTACCGTCGAGCCGCAACCGCTGATCGCCGCCTGGCAGGTCAACGAAATTCGCCGCATCGCCAAGCTTGAAGTAACCTTCCTCGTCGAAAGCCGTCTTGTCGAGATCCGGCTGCTTCCAGTACCCGACCGTAACGCTCGGACCCTTGAATCGTAGCTCCAGCTTGCCCGAAACAGGGGCCAGCTTGACCATCATCCCAGGAACGGGCACCCCCATGATCGGCTCGCAGCCTGGGTCGCGTACCGTGACCAGCGCACAGGGCCCGCATTCGGTCGATCCGCCGATGGAAATGTACGACACCGCACCTCCGGCTCGACCAGTAACTTCGTCGAAGCCGCGCCGCACGTGTGGAGGACAGAGAGCGCCGCCATAGTTCATGACGGTCAGCCGGCGAAAGAAGCTCCGGCGCAGCACTTCGTCGTTCTCCAAGTAAGGCAACAGTGCCGCCATGCCTCCGGGCGTGCTTCCATAGAACGTCGGTGAGATTTCGCGTAGCGCCTGTACCGTCTGTTCGATGCGTCCCGGGACCGGCTGGCCAGGATCGATGTAGTAGGAACCACCGCCCATCAGCGCAATTCCCGTGCAGAAAGTGCCGCCGAACGTGTGATGCCACGGCAGCCAGTCGACGAGAACCGGTGGACGCATGAAGATGGCCGGCAATGTCTGAATGAGCTGCTGGCGATTGCAGCAAATCATTCCGTGCGTAAACGTTACGCCCTTCGGCCGCCCGGTCGTGCCGGAGGTGAACAGCACCTTGACCGGACGCTCCGCTGATATGGATTCATAAGCATATTCCACGGCGCTGGTCGGCTGAGTTTGACGCAGTGATTGTAACGGCGTCGCACCTCCACTATCCGCCAACCCGGCCACCCATTCGATATTTGGAAACGCGGTCTGAACTGCCGTTCGATATGCCGAAGCGCTCGAGCTGTACACGAGCCCCGGCCGGCACAACTGACCAAACCAGGTGAGAAGCGAGTAATCTTTCGCCTGGAGCGAGTAAGCAGGTGCCACCGCGACGTACGGTATGCCGACATGCGAACAAGCGAGCGCCAGTATCTGATTCTCGATCTGGTTCTCCGACAGCAACATGACTGGCCGTTCGATTGACAGCCCGCGATCCAGTAGAGCCTGACCAATCGAACGCACTTCGGCCAGCGTTCTTCCATAGCTGTACTCCTCCCACGCCGCGCCACCCATGTCCTTGCGCGGCCGCTGGGCGATGAATACGCGATCGGGGAATTCACGCGCCCAGCGCACCAGCGGCTCCGTGCATCGGATATCAAATGCGTCGAGTGGCATGATGCGACGGATAATGAATGTGCCGTCCGAGCGCTGCTCGACCTCGCAGCGTTCGTCCACCGACATCGATATTCTTTCTGTACACATCAAGTATTGACCCTGACTGCTCATCCTGGAAGTCCGAGCACCGCCTTTGCTACGATATTGCGCTGGATATCATTGGTACCTGCATAGATTGCTGCCGGGCGTGCCAAGAAGTACTGGTTGGCGATGTGCACCGACGTGCCATCCGCGAGTAGCTCCGAGTCGTCTAGTACGGCATGTTCGCCGCCGACTTCCAGCAGCACATCGGCGATGCGCTGGAAAGTCTCGCTGACCCAGATCTTGAGGATTGACACTTCCGGCCCGACCTCTTTTCCGCTACGCAGCACGTCAACCACGCGTACGAACGCAGCACCCAGATCGACGACGTCGAGCTGCAACTCATCGAAACGGGCCCGAAGAACAGGGTCGCTCCATAGTCCACGGGAATGCAGCAGCCGGCGCAAAAGCTCCAGCGGAAAGCGCGCGAGCTTCGGATGACCAATCATGATCCGTTCCGATCCGAGGAGCGCCTTCGCCATTGACCACGCCCGGTTCATTTCGCCGACGAGATTTTCCCTCGGAACACGCACATTGTCGAAAAATACCTCGCAGAAGCTGCTCTCACCGGCCAGATTCACAATTGGACGAACCGTAATCCCCGGGCTCTTGAGGTCGAG
>JAFEGC010000253.1 GCA_018240265.1 Pseudomonadota bacterium
AGAGTTCGGCGCGTTGCGCCGGATGCGCGGTGACATAGGCATCGAACTCGGCGCGCGTGAGATCGGCCGGAAACAGGCTCCCGCCCGCCGGTCGCGTTGTGGCGCCGCCGAAGGGCGCGAACTCGTTGATGAGATCGTAACGGCCACCGTTGATGAGCAGGAAGCGCCGCAGGTTCGAGCGAGCGGGATCCTTCGTTCCCGCCAGCGAGCGGTACAGCGCCAACCCTTCCGGGTCGGCCTGCTGCCAGAACACCTCGTCCAGCAGCCGGCTCGCATCGACCAGCTTGCGCACCATGTTGCGCTCGCGTTCGCTTAAAGTCGCCGCTGCGAAGGGCATGTGCACTTCGCGGTACTTGGCGAGCTGCGCGGCGATGTTCGAGTCGCCGGCAGGCGCGGCCGCGGCGGCGACGGACGTCGCACAGGCGAGCAAGGTCAGCAGGCAGATCGAGCGCATGACACCCCCCGGTTTTACGCGGCTTTCGGCAACTGCGCATTCTGCCGCGAGACCGCGCGCATTCTCAAGGTACCGTGATCGAAACGCTCTGGGTCCCGCCGATGGCGGGGTTCAGGGTGGAGGCGGCGGCGGTGCGCACCAGCGTACCGGCCGGGTCTTTCGAGTTCCACAGCCGCGTGGTCACCTCGTAGGGCGCACCGTTTCCGCCGGGCAGGCCGGAAAGCGTGAAGTTGGCGCTGGCGCTCGCGCCGCTCAGTGAGGCTTGCAAGTTCACGGCGTCGATGAGCTCTCCGCCGCTGCTGATGAGCACGAAACCGCGGTCGAAACGACCGGCTCCTCCCAGGTTGATGGTGCCGTTCGCGCCCAGCGTGCCGCCGCCGACCGAAGCGCCGGGCGCCGGCAGGAATACGGGCTGCGCTGCGCTGGTCGAGACGGTGGGTGCGCTGACGGTATTTGACAAGGAGCTGCCCGCGCGCAGCGGGGCGAAGGCGCCGATGCGGTAGGTTCCGATCCCTTCCACTGGCGTGGCGGTCGAGAAGCTCACAGGGCTGCCGCTGGCGTAGATGCCGTAGTCGATCGCATCCGCCGACAGCGTGACATTGGCGAAGAACCCACCGTTGAACGGGTCCGGCGTTTCATATTCGACGAGATGAGAAGCGCTGAAGCCGGGAATCGTCTGGTAGAAGCCCACGGTGCTGCCGCCGGGGAGCGGCGCGCTGTTGGCGGCGGTGTTGACCGTGAAGCTCTTCGCGCTGACCAGCGGCAGCGAGCTGGATTGAATCACCGTGGCGTCGGCGGCGGCACCGGCGGAAACCGGCACCGCGGAAATGATCTGGGTGCGAATGCCCGGGCCGTGGATCACCAGCTCGTAGGTGGTCGGGCCGGTGTCGGCGACGGGCAGCGGGTACAGCGTGAAGGCGCCGCCGGTGGATACGGGCACGCTCTTGACGGCTTCGTAACGCGTGCCGTCATCCGACAGGCGTTCGGCCGTGACCACCACGCCCTGCGTGCCGGTGAGCACGCCCGCGGCCACCGCCGACACATCCAGGGTGCCGCTGATGGCGCCGGCCTTGGCGGCATTGACCGCGCTGAGCCGCGGGTCGAGCAGGGCCGCCGTGGTGTTGCCGTACTCGAACAGCAGCAGGTGACGCACGGCCTCCACGTTCACTGCAACGTCGGCGACCACGGTCGTGGATGTGCCGGTGGACGTGGTGGAGCTGTTGGTGGGGGTCGAGGAAACGGTGGCGGCAGATTGCGTCGAGTTCCTGCCGGAGCTCGCACCGATGAACGGCCCCACGCCCGAGCCGCTGAGAGCGATGGTCGCCGGCACCACCAGGTCGGAGGAGCGATTCGGCAGTTCCAACGGCAGCGTGACGCTGGTGCCGGCGCTGTTCAGATATTGAACTTGCGCATTCCAGGTGAGGGCCGCGCCTTCTGCGGCCGAGCTCAGAGGGTCCGCGGCATCGGCGAGCACCAGCCGCAACTGCCGATAGGTGCCCGGCGGCGTCTTGATGCCGCTCACCAGGTCCGTGACCGTGCCGGCATCGAGGCTGGCCAGGTCCACGCTCATCGGCGTGTTCAGCTCCTGACCCACCCAGCCGGTGGCGGTGGTGGCGGCAGTAGCGCTGGTGTTCAGCCAGACTCCCGTGACCGTGATATACAGGTGCTGGACCTGCGCCGGCGCGGAGGAACTCACCGACACCGTGGTGCTGACTGAGCAGGCGCCCAGCAGCAGTGCCGCCAGCGCCGCCACCGTCATGCGCACCGTCCCCTGCCACGTTGTCATCCACTGCACCTCGGTCGTCGCCGAATGGCTACATTTCGTTGCCCGCTGCTTTCCAAAGACCATTACTGCGAGGGTTGATTCCACGTCAATTCCGGTCTTGACGCAACTTTGCTTAAGGGAGCGGATTTGACAAAATTGCATGACAGAAATGTCGCAATTTGGCGGCGGAAGACCGGCGGAGAAGTCGATGAGCAAGACGATCGCCCGATGGGCGCTGGGATTGGGATGCCTGTTGGGCATGGCGAGTTGGGGGGCGGAGCCGGCGGCGAAGGCCAAGGGCGGCACTTACAACGATGATGAGGTGGTCAAGGCGGCCTCGGAATTCTTCGCCACCGGCGCCAAGGACCTGGCGGACGTGCTGGCCAAGGTGCTGAAGGAGAAGGGTCAGCCGGTGGCCATCATCCGTGGCGAGGAGGCGGGTGCCGCCGTGGCGGTGGGCCTGCGCTATGGGCATGGCGAGCTGCTATTCAAGGGCGCACCGGCCCGCAAGGTGTACTGGCAGGGCCCCTCGCTCGGGTTCGACGTCGGCGCGAACGCATCCAAGACCTTCGTGCTGGTTTATGGCCTGCACAATGCGGAAGGCCTTTTCCGTCGCTTCCCCGGTGTGGACGGAAGCCTGTATTTCGTCGGCGGCTTCGGCGTGAATTACGTGCAGAACTCCTACGGCTCGCTCGCGCCCGTGCGTTTCGGCGTGGGCTGGCGCCAGGGCATCGCCGTGGGCTACATGAACTTCTCGCGCACCAAGCGTTACAACCCGTTTTGATGCGCCGCATGTGACGCAGTCGCATCCGGCGCAGGAGCGCATGCGTGGCGTCGTCTCGATGGCCTGCGCGGTGTTCGCTTTTTCCATTATGGATGCGCTGCTCAAGCGTGTCTCGCCGCACTACGGACCGTTCCAGGTGGCGTCCTTACGCTGCGGTGCCTCCCTGCTGTTCCTGCTGCTGCCGGTGGCTTGGCGCGGATCCTGGGCGAGACTCCGGCCATATGGCGTGCGTCTTCACTTGCTGCGCGCCGTGCTCGGCGCCGGCATGCTGTTCACGTTCATCTACGCCGTGCGCCGGCTCAGCATGGCGGAAACGTATTCCATCGTGCTGTGCGCGCCGCTGTTGATGACGGCCTTGTCGGTGCCGTTGCTGGGCGAGCGCGTGGCGGGGCGGCGCTGGCTGGCCATTGCCGTGGGGTTGTGCGGCGCGTTGGTAATCCTGCATCCCGGCCACGCCGGTTTCGGATCGCATCTGGCGGTGATGTCGGCCGCCGCCTCGGCGGTGTTCTACGCGTTGTCGGCGCTGAGCGTGCGCCTTCTGAGCCGCAATAATACCAACACCTCGATGGTGTTTTCGTGGCTGCTGTTCGGCGGCATGCTGTCGCTGGCGCTGGCGTTGCCGAACTGGCAGCCTGTCCTAGCCGAGGATTGGCCGTGGATCGGCGCCATCGGCGTGAGTGGTGCGCTGGGTCAGGCGTGGATCACCGATGCTTTCCGCCGCGCGCCGCCCGCCGTGGTCGGCCCGTTCGAGTACACCGCGCTCCTGTGGGCCTTCGCCATCGACTGGATATTCTGGTCGGCGACGCCCACGCGCACGCTGCTCATCGGTGCCGCCATCGTTATCGCCAGTGGCCTGTTCGTCATCTGGGACGAGCGGCGCCTGGCGGACTTGGCCTATTCATCAGCCTCGCCGCCGCCTTGAGCGCCGGCGGGCGGATCATGCGCCGCATCCCATTATCCGCGCGCCCTCAGTGCGCGCCGGCGACACGCTCCGGCGGTGCATCGGGTGGCGGGCAGCGACCATGGCCGGCGGCCGCGGCCAGGGCCGCGCAGGCATCCACGATGGCCCGTTGCGCGCCGCCAGCGGCTGGCCGTGTAATTGTGCGGTTGTCGAGCTGCGCATCGTTCCTGGCTGCCGCTTGCGCTCCGGCGCTGGCCACGCGCTCGCCGGTCCGTTGCAGAAACTCGCGCGCCGCTTCCGCCGTGAGAGCGGGATGGCGCGACAGCATCAGCGCGACGATGCCGCTGACCTGGGCCGTGGCCAGCGAGGAGCCCGAGGCGAAGTCGTAGCGGTCGCCCGGCAGCAGCGTGAGAATGTCCCGGCCCGGTGCGTACACGCGTCCATCCG
>JAFEGC010000254.1 GCA_018240265.1 Pseudomonadota bacterium
ATCTCGCCGCGGTTGGCGATGACGACTTTTTCGATCATGAGATGTGGGTGCAGCGGTTCGAGGTGCGGCGGGGGGCGGGCATGCGGATCACTCGATGATGAACAGCGGCTGGCCGAATTCCACCGGATCGCCGTTCTTGGCCAGGATGGCCGTGACGCGCCCGGCCTTTTCCGACTCGATCTGGTTCATCATTTTCATGGCCTCGATGATGCACAGCACCTGGCCCACCTTGATCTCCATCCCCAATTCGACGAAGGCCTTGGCGCCCGGCGAGGGCGCCGAGTAGTACGTGCCCACCATGGGCGATGACACAGTGTGATCCTTGTTGCCGGCGGCGGGCGCGACCGGAGAGCCGTTGCCATTGCCATTGCCATTGCCGTTGCCGTTGGCGATCGCCGGCGCCGGCGCGGCCAGCGAGGGGATCGCGGTCTGCGTCACCGACGGCGCCTGCACCGTGGCGGTAGTGCCGCCGCGCGGATAGCGGCTGATGCGCACGGACTCCTCGCCCTCGGAGATCTCCAGTTCGGCGATGCCGGATTCCTCGAGCAGTTCGATGAGTTTCTTGACTTTGCGAATGTCCATTGCCGTTTGATCCTCGTCGGGAGGTGTTGGAGCGTCTCAGGCGCCGCTGAGGCGGCGTGCCACGGCTTCCAGTGCCAGTTCGTAGCCGAGTGGCCCCAGACCCACGATGCAGCCCAGGGCGATGTCCGACAGGTACGAGTGATGGCGGAAGTTCTCGCGCGCGTATACGTTGCTCAGGTGCACTTCGATGAAGGGTAGGCGCACGGCCAGCAGCGCATCGCGCAGCGCGATGCTGGTGTGGGTGAAGGCGCCGGGGTTGATGATCAGGAACGCGGTGCCGTCGGCGCGGGTGGCGTGGATGCGCTCGATCAGCGCGTGTTCCGCGTTGCTCTGGAAGCATTGCAGCTCGAAGCCACGCCCGCTGGCCAGGCGCGCCAGCCGTTCTTCGATCTGGCCCAAGGTGCTGGCGCCGTAGACTTCCGGCTCGCGCGTGCCGAGCAGGTTGAGATTGGGGCCGTTAATTACCAGAATGCGGCTCACGGTGATCGGTTGCGATATCGCCGGCTACGAAAGGTGCGAGATGTTAACCAGAATTGGGGGTGAACATGCAAGCTTTTGCGTCGATCCACGAACAACCGAGCGCGCAACGCCGTGGGAGCCTTGCCGCGCTGGCACTAACTGCCGTATGCGTCACGCCGGGCGTGATTGCCGCGCAGACTACGCCAGCTGCGCCCCCTGCGCCGGGCCCCGCTTCCGCCATGGCCGCCCCGGCTCCCCATCACGCCGCGGCTGGAACGTATGCCGGGCCGGCCGCCGGTCAGGTCGACGAAGCGCGGCTGCGCAGCGCCGACGCCGAGCCGCAGAACTGGTTCACCGGCGGCCGCGACCAGCAGGGCTCGTACTACTCCCCGCTCAAACAGATCGATGCATCCAACGTGTCGACGCTGGGCTTTGCCTGGGCCTATGACCTCGGCCTGCCGCGACGAGGGCAGGAAGCCACGCCCATCGTCGTCGATGGCGTGATGTATACCTCCGGCACCTGGGGCTACGTCTATGCGCTGGAAGCGGCGACGGGGCGCGAGCTCTGGCGCTACGATCCGCAGGCCGATCCGGCCGCCGCCCGCAACCCCTGTTGCGATCTCGTGAATCGCGGTGTAGCCGTATGGAAGGGCAAGGTGTACGTGGCCTCGGTGGACGGGCGGTTGCACGCACTTGCGGCGGCGACGGGACGCAAACTGTGGGAGGCCGACACCATCGCCGACCATCAGGCGCCGTACTCGAGCTCGGGGGCGCCGCAGGTAGCCGGTGGCGTGGTCCTCATCGGCAACAGTGGCGCCGACATGACCCAGGGTGGCGTGCGCGGCTACGTGAGCGCCTATGATCTGGACAGCGGCGCTCTGCGCTGGCGCTTCTACACCGTGCCGCCGGCGCCGGGACAACCGTTCGAACATCCGGAACTGGCGCTTGCCGCGAAGTCCTGGGATGCGCATCGCGATCCGAAGTATCGGGGCGGCGCCACCGTCTGGGACGGCATGGCCTATGACCCGGCGCTGAAGCTCGTGTATTTCGGCACTGCCAACGCTGCTCCCTATGACCTGCGCCAGACCGGCGCCGGCACGCACGATGCGCTGTTCGCCTGCTCGATCATTGCCGTGCATGCCGATACGGGCCGCATGGCCTGGTACTACCAGACCACGCCGCGCGATATCTGGGATTTCGATTCGGTGCAGAAGTTTATATTCGCGGACAGGCGCGAGGGTTCGGTCACGCGCCCCGTGATCATGCAGGCCTCGAAGAATGGGTTCTTCTACGTGCTCGACCGCCGCACCGGCAAGCTGGTGTCGGCGCAGGCCTATGCTTACGTCAACTGGGCAAGCGGGGTCGATCCGAAGACGGGACGCCCAAAGGTGCTGCCGAACGCCGATTGGACCACCTCGCCGAAGAACATCTATCCCTCCTGGATCGGCGCGCATACCTGGAATCCGATGTCGATGAGCCGGCAGACGGGCCTTGTGTATATTCCGGTCATCGACATTCCCGCCGTTTGGGTGGACATGCTGCACAACGGTGGCACGGTGAAGTACTTGAACGGCTTCTTCACGGTGAACGGCATCATCCCCGACGACACCTACGATGCCGCGCAGTTGCAGCGTCTCTACGGACCGCTTCCCTCGGCCGCGCAGATCAAGGCGCAGCGCAACGTGAAGCCCGTGCGCGAGGTGCTGCGAGCCTGGGATCCGGTTGCCCACCGCACGGTGTGGGAGCAGGTGACATCTACCGGCCTGCGCGGCAACGATGGCGGGGTGATGTCCACGGCCGGCAACCTGGTGTTCCAAGGCCGAGGGAGCGGTGAACTGTGGGTCTACGCCGCCGACACCGGCAAAGTGCTCCAGACGATTCCCACCGGCAGCCACATCATGGCGGCGCCGATGAGCTACGCCGTCGATGGCGTGCAGTACGTGGCGGTGCAGGTGGGATACGGGGGCACGGGCATCACCACCGGACCTTTTCCGCCCGGGAGCGCCGCGATGAAGTACCAGAACGACAACCGCATCATCGCCTTCAAGCTCGGCGGCGGCGCGGTGCCGACCCCGCCGGCGCGCATCGAGGAACCCTTCCCCGAGCCACCGCCGCAGACCGGCGATGCGGCGAGCATTACCCGGGGTGAAATCAAGTTCATCCAGGAGTGTTCGCGCTGCCACGTGCTGGGGCCAAGCTCCACCCCGGATCTGCGCCGACTCAACGCCGGACGGCATGCCGCGTTCAAGGACATCGTGCTGCGCGGCGCGCTGGCGCCGCTGGGCATGGAGCGGTTCGATGCGTGGCTGAGCGAGAAGGACGTGGAGGATATCCACGCCTATCTCATCGACCAGAGCTGGGAGGCTTATCGCGCGCAGCGCTGAGCGTGCCGGCCGAGCGCGGCCGTTGCACGCGCCTGTTACACGCGTCTGCTGCGCGCGCCTCACTCCACGCTTTGCAGATTCGCGCGCAGGGCGCGCACTTCATCCGCGATGCGCGTGCGGGCCGCTGCCAACTCCAGGCGGTCGCGGTTCACATCTTCGACGGTGGCCAGAATCGCGGCTGCCACCGGCCGGTTCAGTTCGCCCAGGTACAGCGTGACGATGCGCCCGCGGCGGTCGGTGAATACGGTGAAGGGAAAGGCCGGTGTGGCCACCCCGAGCTTCGCGATCAGGTCCAGCGCATCCTGCTCGCCCACCAGCAGCGGATAAGTGATCTTGTACTGGTCGCGAAAGCCGCGCACCTTGTCGGGAAAGTCCACCGCGATGCCCAGCACCTCGAAATCCCCATCTTTGAACTCGTGGTGCAGGGTCTGCAGCAGCGGAATTTCGCGGCGGCAGGGTGCGCACCACGTGGCCCAGAAATTGATCATCAGCGACTTGCCCTGCCACTGGCTCACCGGCGTCGGATGGCCGGCGAGATCGGACAGCGAGAAGGCCGGCAATTGCGCGGGGATTCCCGTCTGCGGCTGAATCCCGGCACGGGGCTGTGCCACGATCGAGGTCTCGGGCAGGCTCCCCGCGGCAGCCGCCGCACTGGCAGCCGCGTCGCGATGTTCCCGCATCAAATGAAACAACTGGGACCCGGTCAAGACGGCGGCGACCGACAAGCCGGCGGTCAACGCCCAGCGCCAGCCGGGGTTCATAGCGCGGCGGAAGATTTGTCGCGCCGGGCGAGGCCCGCCAGGAAAAAGGCGGCGGCGCCGATCAGCGAGACCAGCATCGGAATGCCTGTCTTCGCTTGGCCGTGTTGCGGCAACGTTGGAAGGGCGATCGCTACGCCGGAGGTT
>JAFEGC010000255.1 GCA_018240265.1 Pseudomonadota bacterium
ATTTCATAGTGATTGGGCAATACCACCGTGGCCGAACGGAGCCGTGCCGCGCGCGTGGTGATGCGCAGGAACGAGGGCAGGAATTTCAACGGCGTGTTGCTGGTGGAAGGATGCGCGGGGTTGCGCACTTCCACGCGCGCCGCGTCGATGGCCGCATCCTCCACCTGCAGTGTCTGCAGCAGCAGCGCGTGTGGAACGAGGCGAAACTCCAGGTTGTCCACGCGGATGCCGACGCGCTCCTGCTCGATCTCCACCCGCGCCAGGCGCACACCGCCTGCGAGATTGCCGCTGACCCCCTCGGCGCGGATGCGCACGATGTCATCCAGCCGCGGCAGCTGAGCCAGTGCAAACTCGAGTCCGCTCTGCGTGTACAGCACGAAGTACACGGCCGCCGCCGGCAGCGCCACGAACAACGCGAACACAAGCACGGTGACGATGAGGATGCGACGCTTCATTCAAAAAATGGGCTGGATGTTCAGGTGCAAGCGGGGACCCAGGTCGGTGCGCGACAACGCCTGCGCCACGTCCACGCCGATGCTGATCGCCGGCAGCTTGAAGCGCAGTCCCACGCCGGCCGAGTATTCCAGCGGCACGTTGAATGAATTCATGGCGTTGCCCGCGTCGAAGAAGGTCGCGATGCCGAAATTGCGTGGCAGGTCGCGCTCGATTTCCACGCTCCCTACCAACAGATCGCGTCCGCCGATCTTCTCCCCGTACTGGTTGACCGGGCTCAGGTCGTTGAGACCGAAGCCGCGCACGCTGCGGTCGCCGCCGGCGAAAAAGCGCTCGAACGCGGGCAGCTCGGAGAATTTCGACACGATGCTGATACCTATCTGGCCGCGCAGCAGCAGGTGCCAGCGTGCCGACAGGTCGAAGCGCTGATCGTCCTGCACGAACAGGCGCACGAAGTTCGAGTTCGAGCCCAGCGCCGCATGCGAACCGGACAGTTCCACGTACAGACCGCGCCCCGCCACCGGTTGCCCGAAAATACCAGGTGGAATGGAGGCGTAGCTGATGCCAGGGATGAGCGAGAAATCCGAGCTGCGGGTGAAATTGGTGCGGTTGATGATGCGGTCCAATTCCACGTACATCACCCGCTGCCAGTTGCCCAGCACCTGCGTCAGGCCCGGCTTGACCACGAGACCGGTGGCGGTGATGTCGCCGTACGTGGTACGCCCATACGTGGACTCGACGCTGAGTCTTTCCAGCGCTGGATCGCCTACCGGTATGATGTAGTTGGCGCCCAGCTGCTGGGTGATGCTGGAGGCTTTGATCTCCAGGTGGGCGCGGTGACCATGCGAGTTGATCAGGCGGTCATCCCAGGCCAGGGTGCCGCGGTATTTGGTGTCTGTGCCGTAGCCCGCGCCGATGCTGTAGCGGTTGCGGCGGTTCGGCAGACCCTGGATTTCCACGGGCACGGTCAGATCCTGCGCGTTGCGATCCCCGGGCAGCACCTCCACGCTGGAAAAATACTGGCTGTCATCCAGGGCGAACTGTGTGCGCAGGAGCGAGGTGGTGTCGTAGAACTGGCCTTCGTGGAAGCGCAGGTAGCGGCGCATGAGTTCATCATCGATGACGCTCTGCTTGATGGTGGCCGCGCCGAAGCGATAGCGCTGCCCCGTTTCGAGCTGTAGTTGTACGCTGGCCGCCAAGCCCGCGGGATCGACGATGAGTTCGTGGCGCGTAAGGATCGCATCCAGGTACCCGAACGCGGCGGCGGTACGCTCCAGATCACCCTTGACGCGTTCGTAGTCACCATGGTTGAGTTGTCGTCCCACCTTGAGAGTGGAACGGTCCAGCGCAGTCTTGAAAACCCGGTCCGATTCGCCTGGACCTGTCACCTGCACATCCACTTGCTTGAGTATCACCGGCGCGCCTGGCTCGACCGCGATGCGCGCATGCCAGTGGTTGCCCTGGTGCGCGAGCAAGGCGCTGACCTTGGGGTTGTAATACCCGAATGGCCGCAACGCCGATTTGACCTCGTTGGGCGCGCGCTGGCTGATGCGCTCGATGGTGTCGGCATCCAGGTCGTCGCGGTTGGCGTAGCGAGACAGGCTGAGGAAGGTGAGCACGTTGCGCTTCATGTCTCCTTCCACGCCGGTGACCTCGATGCCGATGTCCGCCAACGCCTGCCGGCTCAGCAGTCCCGCGGTACATAGTATCAATACGAGAAAGCGACCCTTCAGCGCGGTGCGGACCACAGGCTGGCTCCGGCGACCTCGCGCAGCTGCCGCGTGCCGGCGGAATCGAACCAATGCTCGATGAGGCTGAACGAAATGGACAGGCTCGGCGGCAGGAGCACGGTGCCCGCGGCGATGTCGGCGCGGCTGATCCAGCGCGCATCCTCCAGCTCCTGGTCATGCAGGCGGATCTCGCGCGTACGCGCCGTGGCGAGAAATCCCAGCATCAGTGAGGCAGGGAAGGGCCAGGGTTGGGAGGAATGGTAGCGGACGTCCGCCAGCTGCACGCCCGTCTCCTCAGCCACTTCGCGCACCACAGCGTCTTCCAGCGACTCGCCCGGTTCAACGAAACCGGCGATGGTGGAATAGCGGCCGGGCGGCCAGGACGCCTGCCGCCCGAGCAGCGCATGCTCGCCATCGCTGACCAGTACGATAATGGCCGGGTCCAGGCGCGGGAATTGCTCGTGTCCGCAGGCGAGGTTGGCGCACTTGAGCACATGTCCGCCCCGGTGGGGTGTGGTGTGCGCACCACAGCGGCCGCAGAAGCGGTGCATGCGCCGCCAGGACACCATGGCGCGCGCGTAGGCGAGGATTCCCGCCTCTTCCACGTCGAGCTGCGCGAATACGGTGCGCAGGTCGTGGAAATGGGCGTTCGGCACGAGCTGTGGCGGCTCCTCGGCCTCGACCTCGAAGGCGAAATACTGTTCCTCGCCGCGGCGGCCGAGAAAAATGAGATCCTCGATGCGACTGATGTGCTCGCGCAGGTTGGAAATTTCGATGAAGGCGGCGTGGGCGGTGCCAGCTTCGGGTTCCGCCACCAGGCTGCGCTGGTTCCAGACCGGGATGGCACGGCTGTGGACATCGGCAAGGGCGGCAGCCAGCCACTGCGTGTCCTGCCGCAAATGGGCGACCCGTTCCAGGTAGGGACCGGAAAACACATTCCTACGCTGCATCCGCGGGATTCTACCAGCCCCTCGGGCCGGCCCATCAGGCATCCTCCCCGGCCTCGTCCCTGCCGGGTTCGACGAACGGCAGCCGCAGGCTTCCCTGCTCGCAATGCGGGCACACCGCGCCGCGGTGGGACAGCAAGTCGCGCAGGCGCACGCCTCCGCAGCCCGGACAGATGCTGATGCCGATCTCGCGGCTGTGGACCAGGGCGAGTAGCAAGAACCAGGCATGCTCAAAGGATAGGTGGTCGGAGCTGCCGTGCAGGGCGGCGTAGGCCTCATAGGCCTGGCACAGGCGCAGACAGGAGGCGGGCGAGCGCGGTTCGCAGCGGGACTCCACGCCCAGTGCCGAGATCTTGAGCAGGCCCAGCACGATGTACAGGCTGGTGAGCTGTGCGGCCTGGAAGTGGCGGTGAGGGTTTCGAAAAAAATACGCGACCTGGCGTGGCGGCTTGCCGCGGTGGCGCGGAATGCGACGCGTTCCCTGATCGGCGACGTAACTGCGGTACAACTTGCGGATACGATCATCCGACAATCCGGTCCATTGACGGATGGTAAGCGTGCGCGCCTCGTGCTGGATGAGACGCACGGCGATTTCCAGGCTCTGCCGGTCGCGGCTGTAGCGGTCGTCGGAAATTCTCATGATCCTGGCCTATAAACTATTTGACATTTTTTTTGCACAAAGTTTAATAGGCATGTTAATCCATTTCGCATGCCCAGTTATTCATGATTTCGCGCTGATTCGCATCAACCCTTTTTACCAGGAGCCGGCAGTGCAGGATGCAATGTTCGTCACCCCAGGCCGGCAGCCGTTGCTGCCGCCGTTCATCGTTTCCTCCCTTCTTCAGCTCAATCGTCGTCTGCTGGAGCTGGCCGCGAGGCCGCGCCCGACGAGCGGTTGGCATCCGTACGTGCCGGAGAATCTCGCGTTGCGTCTGGCGCGCATGAACGAGGAGCGGCGCGAGGCGTTGGCCCGCGTGCCGTACGCGCTGTTCGACCTGCACTTCGCGGACGATGCGCGCTGGGAACGAGCGCTGACTTGCGCCGCGCATCCGCGCGTGACCGATGCGGGAGCGCGCGAAGCCGACGCGCAGCAGTTCGCACAGATCATCGTCTTCTTCGCCTGGAACGTGGCGCAGGCCGCGCCGCGCTGTGCGCCACTGGTGCTCGGCATGAGCGAACGCGTGGCGGCC
>JAFEGC010000256.1 GCA_018240265.1 Pseudomonadota bacterium
ATGCTGCCGATCAACCTGCAGCCGGACATCTCCTTCCCGCTGGTCAGCGTGACGGTGTCCCAACCGGGTGCGGCGCCCACGGAAATGGAAACGCAGATCGCGCAGAAAATCGAGGGACAGATCGCCAGCATTGGCAACATCCACCACATCACTACGCGCCTGACTGAAGGCCTGTCATACACGGACGTGGAGTTCCAGATCGGTACACCGGTAGACCGTGCCGTCAACGATGTGCGCGATGCCGTGGCCAAGGTGCGCAGCCAGCTGCCGCAGGGGATCGACGAACCGCGAATCCAGCGCGTGGACGTCGATGGCGGCCCGTTCGCCTACTTTGGCGTCACCACCACCGACATGACATTGGAGCAGCTGAGCTGGTTCGTCGACAACACCATCAACAAGCGGCTGCTGGGCATCAGCGGCGTGGCCCAGGTGTTTCGATCCGGCGGGCTGGACCGTGAAATCCGCGTCAATCTGGATCCCGCACGCCTGCAGGCGCTGGGCCTCACTGCCGTGGAAGTCAATCAGCAACTGCGTCAACTCAACCTCGATGCACCTGGCGGCCGCGCCGAAATCGGCGGCGGTGAACAGTCCATTCGCGTGCGCGGCGGTGCCAAGTCCGCGCTGGATTTGGGTTACACCCACATCTACCTCTCATCCGGCCGCTACGTGCGGCTGAACGAGATTGCCGACGTTCTGGACGGGTCGGCCGAAGTGCGGCACATCTCGCGGCTGAACGGCCGTCAGGCCGTCACCTTTGGCGTGGCGAAGTCCAAGGGCGCCTCCGATGTCACCGTGGCCGATCTGGTGGACAAGGAACTGAAGAAAATCGGCAAGGAAAACCCACAGGTCCACATCAGCAGGGTATTCACCACCGTCGATCACACGCTGTCCACCTATCACTCGGCGATGAGCACCCTGCTGGAGGGCTCGATCCTGGCGGTAGCGGTGGTGTGGTTGTTTCTGCGCAATGGTCGCGCCACCGCCATTTCAGCCCTGGCCATTCCGCTGTCCGCCATTCCGACCTTTGGATTCATGGAAATTGCCGGTTTTACGCTCAACCAGATTACGCTCCTGGCCTTGTCGCTGGTGGCCGGCGTACTGGTGGACGATGCCATCGTGGAAATCGAGAACATCGTGCGCCACATGCGCATGGGCAAGACCGCCTACCGGGCGGCGCTGGATGCCGCGGATGAGATCGGCCTCGCGGTGGTAGCCACCTCCTTCACCATCATCGCCGTATTCCTGCCGGTGAGTTTCATGGGCGGTGTGTCCGGCCAGTTTTTCAAACAATTCGGTTTGACTGTCGCCGTGGCCGTGTTCATTTCGCTGCTGGTGGCGCGGCTGATCACGCCGGTCATCGCCGCCTTCACGCTGCGCTCCGACACGATGCATACCGCGCAGGACGGTCCGATCATGGCGTTTTACATGAACGCACTGGACTGGTGCGTCAAGCACCGCTGGCGCACCATCGCGGCCGGCGTCGGCTTCTTCGTCCTTTCGGTCGGTCTCATGTCGCTCATCCCGCAGGCGTTCGTGCCGCCGGACGACTTCTCCGCCTCGCAGCTCAGCATCGAGCTGCCGCCTGGCGTAACACTGGAAGAGACCGCGCGCGTGTCGGCCGCGGCAACGGCCTTGGTGCGGCGGCAACCGGAGGTACTCAGCGTCACCGAGTCCATCGGCGACGATGACGATATACGCAAGGCAGCCGTGTACATACAGCTCGTCCCCCCGCGCGAGCGCAAGCTGTCGCAGAAGGCCTGGGAGCAGAAGATGTCGCCGCTCCTTGCGCAAATTCCGGACGGGCGCATCAACTTTGCGAATTTCGATGGTGGCGGCGGGCGCGACGTGCAGATCTACTTGACCGGAGACGACCCACAACGAGTGTACCGAACCGCGGTCAGGCTGCTGGACGAAATGCGGGGCCTGAAGGAGCTGCGCGATCCGCGCATCAATGGCGACCTGCCGCGACCGGAAATCGTGGTGCGGCCGCGGCTGGACATCGCCGCCCAGCTGGGCGTGACGGTGGAAGCGATCAGCCAGACCATCCGCATCGCCACCATTGGCGATCTGCCGCAATATGGAGCCAAATTTTCACTTTCCGACCGCCAGATTCCCATCCGCGTCAGTCTCACCCAGGGCGCGCGGCATGACCTGGCTACGCTTGAAAACTTGCCGCTGCCCACCGCCAGCGGCGCCAGCGTGCCCTTGAAGTCGGTTGCCGACGTGAGCTTCGCACAGGGCCCTTCGACGATTCGGCGTTACAACCAGACGCGGCGCCTAGCGCTCGAGGCGGACCTATCCAAAGGCGTTGAGCTGGGTAGCGGCATGAAAAAGATCAAGGCGCTGCCGGCGCTGCAGAATCTCCCACAAGGCGTGCGACTGGTAGAACTTGGCAACGCCGAGTTCATGAATGAGCTGTTTTCGAATTTCCTGCTGGCCATCGGCGCGGGCGTGCTCATGATGTTCGCGGTGCTGGTGCTGCTGTTCGCACGTGTGTTCCAGCCCATCACCATCCTGTCGGCCCTGCCGCTGTCTCTGGGCGGAGCGGCGCTGGGCCTGGTCATCGCCGGCATACCGTTTTCCCTGCCGGTGGTCATCGGCGTGATCATGCTCATGGGGATCGTCGCCAAGAATTCCATCTTGCTGGTGGATTTTGCCATCGAGGAAATGCGCGCCGGCAAACCGCGGATCGAGGCCATCAAGGAATCGGGGCACAAGCGCGCGCGACCCATCGTCATGACCACGGTGGCGATGGTGGCGGGCATGCTGCCGGTGGCACTGGGCATCGGCGGGGACAGCTCGTTCCGCGCACCGATGGCCATCGCCGTCATCGGCGGGCTGATCACCTCGACCATGCTGACACTGGTCATCGTGCCGGCGGTGTTCACTGTCATCGACGACGTGGAGCGGTGGGTGGCGCCCAAGACCCGGCGGGTCCTGGCCGACTCCGAAACGCAATTGCAACATCAACCCTGAGCGAATCGCGTCGCTAGCCTGAAAGGTGCCGCACGGGTTAACATGAGATCAATGGATGGTGGGCGCTCGATGCCACATCATCCCATAAACCAAGGGGATTCATGCCGGTTGCCGCGATGCATGCCGGCATTGCAAACACAACGAACCGTCTTGAGGGAGATTTGCTCATGAACGTGACTCTGTCGCGCACCATCGCCGCCATTCTCAGCGGCACGTCCGTCGGTATATCGGCCATTGCCGCGCCGGCGGACACCGGAGCATCCGACACACTGGGTGAAATCGTCGTGACCGCGCAGCGTCGCGCGGAAAGCATGCAGGACGTACCTATTTCCATGCAGGCGTTCACCGGCAAGACCATCGCCGAACTGAACGTCGCCACCTTCGATGACTACATCAAGTATCTACCGAACGTCACCTCGGCCAACAATGGACCCGGGCAGAACGAGATTTTCATGCGCGGCCTGAGCGCCGGCGCGCAGCCCAGCCAGGGCAGCGGCACTACCGCCGCGTTTCCCAATGTGGCGATTTATCTCGACAACCAGTCGGGGCAACTCCCGGGACGCAACCTCGACGTGTACGCCGCCGATATCGACCGCATCGAGGTGCTGGAAGGGCCGCAGGGCACGCTGTTCGGCTCCGGCGCCGAGGCCGGCATGATCCGCTACATCACCAACGAGCCGAAACTCAACACCACGGAGGGCAGCGTAAAAGCCGGCTACGGCATCACCGCGCATGGCGACCCGAACACCGACATCACCGGCGTAATCAACCTGCCACTGATCCAGGACAAGCTGGCGTTGCGCGCGGTCATCTACAACGACAGTCGCGGCGGTTACATCGACAACGTGCCGGCGAAGTTCACGCGCCGTAATACCGATGTCGGCATTCACTATGCGAACTACGCGGCGGTCAATGGTCAATGTCCCGACGGGTTGCCCAACGCCGGCTATTGCGTGCCGCCGGGTTCGGTCAGCGTCAACAATAGCTCGATCGCCGCCAAGGCCATCAATCCCGTGACCTACAAGGGTTTGCGCGTCGGCCTCAAGTTCAAGGTCAACGACGACTGGGACTTCCTGTTGTCCCAGACCTACCAGAACATGGCATCGGAAGGCGTATTCTACCAGCAGCCGAACGGCTCCAACGGCGAGGCGCTGAATCCGCTGGAAGTGACGCTGTTCAATCCTTCGTACGACAAGGACAAGTTCTCCAACACGGCGTGGACTTTGAACGGCAAGATCGGCGCGCTGAGAGCGGTGTACACCGGCGGCTACCTCTCGCGGCGCGTCGAACAGGTC
>JAFEGC010000257.1 GCA_018240265.1 Pseudomonadota bacterium
GGTTGATGACGCCGCTCAGGTACATCTCGGCGATGATCTCGATGATCCCCGAGCCGCACACGCCGGTGACATCGGCTTCGCCGAAGCGCGGATCGTCCGACCAGTATTCGTTGCCGATGATCTTGTAGCGTGGTTCCAGCGTCTGCGGATCGATGCGCACGCGCTCGATGGCGCCCGGCGCGGCACGCTGTCCGCAGCTGATCTGTGCGCCCTCGAAGGCAGGGCCCGTGGGACTGGAGCAGGCCAGCATGCGCTCGCGGTTGCCCAGCACGATCTCGGCATTGGTGCCTACATCCACCAGCAGCGTGAGCTCCGAGGACAGGTCCGGTCGCTCGGCCAGGATCATGCCCGCGGTGTCGGCGCCCACGTGCCCGGCGATGCAGGGCAACAGGTAGACGCGTGCATTCGGATGGATCTTGATGTCCAGGGATTGTGCCGTGACGTTCAGCGCCTGGTCCACGGCCAGTGCGAACGGCGCGCCACCCAGCTCCACCGGGTCGATGCCCAGCACCAAGTGATGCATGATGGGGTTGCCGACAATGGTGACCTCCAGGATGTCCTCGACCTGGATCCTGGCGGCGGCGGCCACTTCCGCGGCCAACCCCGACAGCGCCTCCCTCACCGCTGCGGTCATTTGCGTGAAACCGCCCGGATTCATCATCGAGTACGACACACGGCTCATCAGATCCTCGCCGAAGCGGATCTGCGGGTTCATCATGCCGGCCGCCGCCACCAGCTCACCGCTCAGCAGGTCGCACAGATGCGCAGCAATGGTGGTGGAACCCACGTCCGCCGCCATACCGAAGGCGGACTCGTGAAACCCCGGCCACACGCCGATGATCTGCCGGCCGGCATGCACCGCCACCGTCACCTTCCACTCTCCCTTGCGCAGTGCCGATTGCAGTTTCTGCGCCACATCGAGGTCGCATTCCAGATTCGACAGGCGCCACTCGAATTCCAGCGCATCGAGCAACCTGCGCAGGTCGCTTGACGGGTCGTGCATGTCGGGTTCCTGCACTTCCACGTAATGCAGCCGCACCACCGGATGCAGCTTGATGTCGCGCGTGTCGGCCTCCTTGCGCACAACCTGCCGGTGCACCTGACTGCTGGAGGGCACGTCGATCACCACATCGCCCTGTACCCGCGCCGAACACGACAATCGTCGCCCCTCGGCCAGGGGCTGGCGGCGCGAGTAGCGCAGTTCGGGCTCGCTGACAGGTGTCAGGCTCTCTACGCTGGAACGGATGCCGTGCTTGGCGAACTCGCCCTCGCTCACCAGCACCTGGCAGCGACCGCAGATGCCTCGCCCGCCACAGACCGAATCGATGTCCACGCCCAGCGAACGCGCCGCCTGCAGGATGGGGGTGCCCAGCGGAAAACGCCCACGCTTGCCCGAGGGCGTGAAGACGATCAGCGCATCGCTCGATTCAGCCACGCCGGCGCATTCCGCCTTCGCGACGACCCCGGGCGGCCGGACCTTCAGCACCGGGTGGCGGCGCCTCGCGGTACTTGCGAATCCAGCGCGCGCAGTCCGGATCGTGACCCATCATCACATCCGCGCCCATGCAGGCTTTCACGGTCTCGGCATGCAGCGGGTTGGTGATCGCGGAGGTGAGTCCCGCGCTGATGGCCATGGTGAGAAAGGCGGCGTTGATGCCATCGCGGTTCGGCAGGCCGAAACTCACATTGGAGGCGCCGCAGGTGGTGTTCACCTTCAGCTCATCGCGAAGCCGGCGTACCAGCCGCATCACCTGTACGCCCGCCTGATTGATGGCGCCGATGGGCATGACCAGCGGGTCCACCACCACATCGCCGGGCGGAATACCGTAATCCTGAGCGCGCTGCACGATCTTCTTCGCCACCTCGAAGCGCACGTCCGGGTCCTCGGAAATGCCGGTCTCGTCGTTGGATATGGCCACCACCGCCGCGCCGTACTTCTTCACCAGCGGCAGCACCTGTTCCAGGCGTTCTTCCTCGCCGGTGACGGAATTGACCAGCGCCTTGCCCTTGTACACCGACAGCCCCGCCTCCAGCGCGGCCACGATGGAGGAGTCGATGGACAGTGGCACATCGGTCAGGGACTGCACCAGTTGCACCGCCCTGGCGAGCAGCGCCGGCTCATCCGCCAACGGAATGCCGGCGTTGACGTCGAGCATGTGCGCCCCCGCCTCCACCTGGGCTCGGGCATCCGCCTCGACGCGGCTGAAATCACCCGCCACCATCTCGGCCGCCAGGATCTTGCGCCCCGTGGGGTTGATGCGCTCGCCGATGATGCAAAACGGGCGCTCGAAACCGATGACGATTTCGCGGGTGGCGGAACTGACGACGGTTTCGGTCATGAAGCGGTCCTATTTTCTGGTTTGAATTGATCGCGGCCAGGATACCAAGGTGTGCGCCCAGCCAGCACGCCCGATCGCTGCACGATCTCGGCGACGGCATCTTCCATCTTGTAGGCCATGAGGTGCACGCCGCTCACTCCCTTGATGTCGTGCGCCTGCTGGATGAGTTCCACGCACAAGTCGCGGCCGGCCCTGGCCTGGTCCTGCGAACCGGCCAGGCGCGTGATCACCTCGTCCGGAATGTGCAGGCCCGGCACGTTGTCGCGCATCCAGGTGGCGGCCTTGGCCGAGCGCAGTGGGCCCACGCCGATGAGGATGAATACCTTGTCGAGGAGCCCCAAGTCCTCGACCCGTCGCATATAGTCGCGGAAGCGTTGCATGTCGTACACATACTGCGTCTGGATGAACTGCGCGCCGGCCTCGATCTTCTTGGCCAGGCGCAACGGCCGCCAGTCCAGCGGCGACCCGCAGGGATTGGCGGCAGCGCCCAGGAACACTCGTGGCGCATAAGTGACCTTGCGACCGCTCTGAAACCTGTGTTCATCGCGCAGGCCGCGCGCGATGCCAAGCAGCGAGATGCAATCCAGGTCGAACACCGGCTTGGCCTGCGGATGATCACCCGCCTGCACGCCGTCGCCAGTCAGGCACAGCATGTTGCACACGCCCATGGCCGCGCCGCCCAGGATGTCGCCCTGGATGGCAATGCGATTCTTGTCACGGCAGGAAATCTGCATGATGGGCGCATAGCCGGCGCGCGTCAGCAGCGCGCATACGCTGATGCTGGACATGTGGCAGTTGGCGCCGCTCCCGTCCGTGGCGTTGATGGCATCGACGCAGCCGTCGAACACGCGCGCGCGCGTGTACACATCTTCGGGGTCCGCCGAATCGGGCGGAGCAAGTTCGCTGGTAACGGCGAACCAGCCGGCGCGTAGCACGCGCTCGAACCTCCCCGGCGAGACATGCCCGGGCAGGATGGGAAGCGGGTAGCCCGGCACCGGCTCGTCGTCGAATCTCATGACTGGCCCCCGGCGGGCTTGGCCGGCACCGGTTTGGCGGCCGCGGGCTTGCCGGTCGGCCCACTCGTGGCGCCGGTATCGCCAGTTCTCTCGCGCACAATGCGCAGCCAGGACGAGCGACCCTCGAGGCGGCGGTCCACCGCCGGCTGCACCTGCCGCATGGCCTCGACCCCGCCCGGCATGCGCCGCGCGCCATCGAAAGCCGCCACCCACACACAGCGCATGTGAGGCTTGACCTCGCAGTTGCCGTTCTCTCGCACGCCGCCACAGGGACCGTTGCGCAGGTTCTTGGGGCAGTTCATCGGGCAGGACATGCCGGTGGCGCTGAGCACGCATTGGCCGCACATCTGGCAATCGAACAGCAGGCCCTTCACTTGCCGTTCGGCGAAGGCAAATGGTACTTCCAGGCGCTCGTGGCCGAGCGCGCGCCACAGACCGGCCAGCCGCACCAGCAGGGACTCGAAGCCTCCGTAGAACGCATTCATGCCGCGCGCATGCCGCACCGACCATTGCCGAACCGCGTACATGCTTAGGCGCAAAGACCCTTGTTGCGGACCATGCGTTCGAGGGCCTCATCGCTGTACTGCGCCTCGATGCGCGCGGCTTCGGCGCCCGCCTCGGCCGCGAGATCATCACCGCAGGGCCGCGGTTTGCCGCGCTTCCAGTCGGCCAGATACGCATCCGAGGTCCCCTTGCCGGCGCGCATCGCGGCCCGGTCAATGGCTTCCTGGAAACGCTGCGACAGCTGCACCTTGGAGGATTCTCGACCGCGCTTGGCCACCACCTGGGCCGGGATATCGCGCCAGGATATGAGGATCAGCGACGCCATAGGATCTCCGTCTCGCCGCGGGCAAGCCCCGCAAGACGGGTCTGCAGTTCGCCGTAGCCGGTCAGGCG
>JAFEGC010000258.1 GCA_018240265.1 Pseudomonadota bacterium
CGCGGCACCATGGAGCTCGCCCTGGCGGAGACCGCGACCTACAAGGCCGGGCCCACCGATACCACCCATCTCGTGACCCTGTACAACGGCCGTCGCTACCAGGGCGTGCCGGGACGATCGGATTTCCGCGTCATCGAGTTCCGCGAGCACGGCATCCCGGTGGTGTCGCCAGTCTCGACGGCGCGCAAGGTTGACCCCGACACCAAGCCCACGCGCGAGTTGTTGGGTTCCTCGGCGCCGGAGGACATCGCGCAGCTGCAGGCGCGGTTGTCCACGCCACTGATGGCGCTGATCCTGACGGTCATCGCCGTGCCGCTGAGCCGGCTGCGCCCGCGTCAGGGGCGCTATGGCCGCGTCGGCTTCGCCATCCTGGTGTATTTCGTATACCTGAACCTGATCACTGCCGCCAAGGTGTGGGTGGAGAAGGGCCAACTGTCGCCGCTGGTCGGGGTGTGGTGGGTGCATCTGCTGGCTTTGGCGCTGGGGCTGTTTCTGGCGCTGCGCCAGAGTCCGCCGCGTTTCTGGTTGCGCTTGCGGTCGCGCGCCGCAGGTTCCTCTGTCGCATGAACATCCTCGACCGCTACCTGTATCGCACGGTCATCGTGTACACGCTCATGGTCATGGCGGTGCTGATGACCTTGGGAGCACTGTTCGTCTTCATCAGCCAGCAGCGCGACATCAGCGCCAGCGGCTTCACCACCGCCGATGCGCTGTTGTACACCTTGTTGAACCTGCCGCAGCAGGCCTTCGAGCTGCTGCCCATCGGGGCGCTCATCGGCGCGCTCATGGGATTGGGTAATCTCGCCGGCAACAGCGAACTGGTGATCACGCGCGCCTCGGGCGTATCCATCTGGCGGGTGGCTTGGCCGGTGTCCCTGGCGGGCCTGACGCTGGCGGTGTTCATGTACGCCATCGGCGAGTTCATCGCGCCTCCCATGGCGCAGTACGCCACCCGCGAAAAAGCCGCCGCCACCATGTCCGGGGTGAGCTTCGCCGGCGGGCAGGGCGCCTGGATCAAGGACGGCAACCGCATCCTGCGAGTGCAGACCGGCGACCTGGAACAGGTGCTGGGCGGGGTCTACGTGTTCGAGTTGGCAGGCCCCAGTCGCCTGGCGCAGGTGCAGCGCGCTCAAAGCGTGTCCATCGCCGAACGCGGCCGCTGGCGGCTTGAGAACGTGAACAGCACCAGCTTCACGCCTGAGCACCTGAGCAGCTACACCCGTCCCGAGGTGGTGATCGCCTCGTCCATCAATCCGGAGTTTCTGGGGCTCGCAGCGCTGGATCCGGACCTGCTCACGCTGCGCGGCCTGTCAACCTATATCGAACATCTGCGGCACAACAACCTGAACACGGCCTCCTACGAGATCGGCTTCTGGTCGCGCATCGCGCGCATGGCGGCCATCGTGGTGGTGGTGCTGCTGTCGCTCCCGTTCGTGTTCGGGCCGTTGCGCAGCACTGGCGCCGGCACGCGCACCGTGATCGGCGTGCTGCTGGGCGTGGTGTTCTTTCTCGCCAATCGCACCATCGAGAACGGCGGCGAGTTGTTCGCGTTGAATCCCGCGCTGGTGGGCTGGCTGCCCACCGCCGTCATCGGCGTCGGCACGCTGATCGCGGTGGCGCGCACCCGTTGATGTTCGCGCCCGGCCGGGCGCCCGGCAAGGAGAGTGCTCATGTCCCGTAAATCCAAGACGACGCAACGTTCCATGGCCTGGTACGGCTGGTTGCCGGATCTGCCGGATCATCGCGATATCCTCTATGCCCAGCGGCGCCTGGCGCGACGCGCGCTGCCGCGCAGCGTGGATCTGCGCGCTGGCTGTTCGGCGGTGGAGAACCAGGGTGAGCTTGGCAGCTGCACCGCGAACGCGCTGGTCGGTGCGCTGGAATTTCTGGAAATCAAGGACCGCGAGCCGGCCATGGATCTGTCGCGGCTGTTCGTGTACTACAACGAGCGCGCCATCGAGGGAACGGTGTCGCAGGATTCTGGCGCGATGTTGCGCGATGGCATCAAGACGCTGGCGCGCCAGGGCGTGTGTGCGGAGCAGCTGTGGCCGTACGACATCGGCCGCTTCGCCGTGCGTCCGAGCACGGCTTGCTACCGCGCTGCAAGCCGGCACCGCATCACCGCCTACCAGCGTCTGCAGACGCTGGCGGACATGCGCAATTGTCTGGCCTCGGGTTACCCCTTCGTGTTCGGCTTCACGGTGTACGAGAGCTTCGAATCCGCCGCGGTGGCGAAGTCCGGGCGGGCCAGTATGCCGGCGAAGGGCGAGGCGGTGCTTGGCGGCCACGCGGTCTGCGCGGTGGGCTACGACGATGGCACGAGGCGCTTCCTGTGCCGCAATTCCTGGGGAACGGACTGGGGCATGAAGGGCTACTTCACCATGCCTTACGCCTACCTCGAAAACCGCAACTTGTCGGACGACTTCTGGACGGTGCAGCGGGACACTGGCTCGTAGCGATAGATTCGCTGCCCCATGTGCATGACGGGCAGCCACGTCGTCAAGAACAACATTGCATTCAATCGTTCACCACTGATGGCGCGCGGTTCGGGGTCCGCAACAACACGGTGCCCGCCAACCCCGCCATCGGTTGCTGAGCCGGGTCCTGGCTTGCCGTCAACGCCGAAGGGGATGTGTCCTTCTGCCCCGTGATGCTGGACGCACTGGATGCCGGAAACGTACGGGATCAGCCCATCGACGAACTGGTCCAGTCGAGTCCGCTGTTCGCCGACATCACCGATCGCTCCCGGCTCAAAGGTCGCTGCGGCCGGTGCCGTTACCAGTACACCTGCGGCGGATGCCGAGCGATGGCCTTCTACCATACGGGGGATTACATGAGAGAAGACCCCACCTGTTTCTTCGATCCCGTGGACCGTTCGACGGTGAGCGAACACGAAGCGGAAACGAACAATGTCTTCAAAAAATACCTGTTGGTGGCGCGGGCGGCTGGAGCCTATCAGCCGCTGAAGCAGCATCCGGTTGCGGCCTCGGCCTTGCCGGTGGAAGCGGGCAAGCGCTGATCGGCGCAGCCGTTCCTGGTCAGATCAACCGTACGACGCGGCTGCCGGAGAAGCGGTCCTGCAAGGCGAGCCGCTCGCGGTCCACGTACAACCACAGCACGCCCAGCGCGAACGGGAGCCACGCGGTCACCGCCCAGACGAGGCGCAGCAGCGCCTGCGCCAGGCTAAGCCGCGTGCCGTCCGGCCTTTGCACGCGCAGCCGCCAGGCGCGCATGCCCAGCGTGTGGCCGGTGAGATGGCAGCTCAGCGCGTAGTAGCCGGCGATGAGCGCGATCTCGCCGGTGTAGTACAGATATACCCAGCCGCCGACGTTCTGCGCCACGATGGCGCGGCCACCGGTCGCGAACAACGCCAGCGCCGTGTACAGCAGCAGCACCGCGATGATCAACAGCGCGTCGTACAGGAGCGCCGCGAACCGCCGCCAGAAGCCGACGTTCACGGCCGCGTAGTGGGGAGCTTCACACCCTTGGGGTCGCTCTTGGCACCCGTGGCGGATTTTGCGGCGGGCTCGGGCTTCGCGGGTTTGGCTTTCAGCAACTGTTCCAGTGGCCGGAATATCGCGTCATAGCGATAGTTCGCGATTTCGAAGGCGCGGCCACGGGTCTTGGCGTTCAGCGCCTGGTCCTGGTTGGATTGCAGCGTGATCCAGTGCTTGTCGCCGGCGGCCGCACCCGTGAGCGTCAGCACGCTGCCATCGCGCAAGGTAAGCTCGGCCACGCTGGGCTTGCCGAAGTCGATGCTGGAAGCCGGCGCCACGTCGTCGGCCGGCACGCCGCTGAAGCTGGTGGGCGAGGGGGCGATCATGTCGGCCGCCGCCGCTTCGCGTCCCGGTGGCACCGAGTCGAGTTTGAAGCCTTCGTTCTGCACCGGCGCGGTGGCCGTTGGCGTCGTGGTGGCGGGCGAAGCTGCCGCGGGTTTCTGCACTGGCGGCAGGCGCGTGATGTGATAAACCGTGCCGTCGGTCAGGCGCACGCGGAGCCCCTCGATTTTCTCGAATGGCACTTCCAGGAGCTTGCCGTCGATCCAGTCGCGCGGCGCGGATTCCAGCGGGATGGCCGGTTCCACGGAATAGCTGGCGGCCTCACCCACGCGGCGCATGTAATTGCCGTTGCCGGCGGCATGACCGACGATGACCGTGGAGGACTTGCCGGGCATCACCAGGCTCACCTCGGTGC
>JAFEGC010000259.1 GCA_018240265.1 Pseudomonadota bacterium
GTGGTGTACCAGTAGTCGCGCTGCATCTCATCGCCGCTCCCTGCCAGCACCACGCAGCTCAGCGAGTGCGTGGTGGTGGGGTAGCCGCCGAGAAAGCCATGCGTATTGCCGTACACGTGCAGCCCCTGGTGCGTGGACAGCGAGGCGCCCTCCGAATTGTTGATGCGCTTGTCGAAGGCCAGCGCCGCCGCTTCGCCGGCCAGCGCCAATTCGATGGCCTGCTCGGCCTCGATGTCCCAGGGATGCGCGAGATCCAGATCCAGTCGCCGCCTCTGCATGAGCTGCGCATCGGCAAGACCCGCGCACGGGTCCTCGGCCGTGAAGCGCGCGATGCTGCAGGCCTTGGCCACGGTGGCGCTGACCGCCGCCGGCGTAAGATCCGCCGTGCTGGCCGAGGCCTTGCGCTTGCCAAAATACACCGTCAAACCCAGGCTCCGGTCGCCGCTTCGCTCCAGGGTCTCGATCTGGCCCAGGCGCACGCCCACCGACAGGCCGGAACTCTGGCTCACCACTCCTTCGGCCTGATCCGCGCCCTGCGCCCGCGCCTGCGCAAGCGCCGTGCCGACGATGGTCTCCAGATCTCGCTCGTTCAGCGCAGCGGGCGGTCGCGATTGGGGCATCTGCATCTCCTGCGAAACGGTCTTTTGCTTCATAGGGCAGCGATTCTACCGGCCCGACGTGTAGGATGGGGGCGATGCCGCGCGATGAAAGCCCTGACCACGAAAGCCTGAGCAAATCGGCGCGCAAGCGTGCCGCCACCGCGTTGCAGGAGCTGGGCGTGCGCCTGGCCGAGCTTCCCGAAAACGAGCTCGACGGGCTCGACCTGCCGGAGACGCTCCTGCAGGCGCTGCACGCCTTGCGTCAGCTCAAGGCACATGGCGCGCTGGTTCGCCAGCGCCAGTATATCGGCAAGCTCATGCGCCACATCGACGCGCAGGCCGTGCAGGACAAGCTGGCCGAGCGCAAGCGCCGCCACGACTCGGAAGTGCGACGGTTCCGCCGCATCGAGCAATGGCGCGATCGGCTGCTGGCAACGCCGGCCGAGGGTACAGCAGCGCTGCTGCGTGAGTATCCGTCCGCCGACGGCGCCGCCTTGAACCGGCTGCTGGAACGGGTCGTGCATGAACGGCGCGACGATCGCCCGCCAACCGCGACGCGCGAGCTGTTCGCCTGGCTGCGCCAGCTGATGACGTCCCTTCCCTGAACCATCGATGCGCCCGAGCGCCCCAGCAAACTTATGGCCCCGCCTGGCATTTGGTAGGATGCGGCAATGAAACCGCTGGTTGGAATCATCATGGGATCGGCGTCGGACTGGGACACGATGCAGCCGGCGGATGCCATGCTCACCGAGCTGGGCGTGGCGCACGAGGTGCGCGTGGTCTCCGCGCATCGCACGCCGGACTTGTTGTTCGAGTATGCCGCCAGCGCGCAGGGCCGCGGCCTGAAGGTCATCATCGCCGGCGCCGGCGGTGCGGCTCACCTGCCCGGCATGACTGCCGCCAAGACCGCGCTGCCGGTGCTGGGCGTGCCGGTGCAATCCAAGGCACTGAACGGCATGGACTCGCTCCTGTCCATCGCGCAGATGCCGGCCGGCGTGCCTGTGGCCACCTTCGCCATCGGCGTGGCGGGGGCCAAGAACGCCGGGTTGTTCGCCGCCGCCATCATCGCGCTGGAAGATGCCACGGTGCGCACCGCACTGGAAAAATTCCGCCAGGCGCAGACGCAGTCGGTGCTGGCTCGTCCGGACCCGCGTTCGCCTTGAGCGGCCACGGCGCATGGCGCGTCGGTGTGATCGGGGCCGGCCAGCTCGGGCGCATGATGGCCCTCGCCGGCTATCCACTCAACATCCGCTGCCGATTCCTCGATCGCGATGCCGATACGCCGGCCGGGCAGGTCGCGCCCATCACGCTCGGTGCGCTCGACGATGCCGAGCGCATCGCGGCGCTAGCGCGCGATTCCGACGTGCTCACCTTCGACTGGGAGAACGTGCCGGCCGCGGCGTTGCGTGGCGCGCGCGGGGCCGCGCCGATCCGTCCGCCGGTGCGCGCGCTGTCGATCTCGCAGGATCGGCTGCTGGAAAAGCGCCTGTTCACGCGACTGGGCATTCCAGTGGCCCCGCACGCGCCGGTGGACGATTACGACGACCTGGTGCGCGCCGCCCGTCACGTCGGCGAGCGCGGCATCTTGAAGACCCGGCGCCTGGGTTACGACGGCAAGGGACAGGCGCTGATCCGCGGACCGCACGAGTTGCGCGAAGCCTATGACCGACTGGCCGGCGCACCGCTCATCTACGAACGGCTCATGCCGTTCTCGCTGGAGGTGTCGCTGGTGGCGGTGCGTGGCACGCGCGGCGAGATTCGCTTCTACCCGCTGACGTGCAACACGCATCGCGAGGGCGTCCTGCGACTGTCGATGGCACCGTTCGCCGCACCGGCCATCGAGCGCCGCGCGCGCACCTACATGCGCCGGGTGCTGGAAGCGCTGCGTTACACCGGCGTGCTGGCCATCGAATTCTTCGTGGTCGGCGACCGGCTCATCGCCAACGAGATGGCGCCGCGCGTGCACAATTCCGGGCACTGGACCATCGAGGGTTGTCCCAGCAGTCAGTTCGAGAATCATCTGCGCGCCATCTGCGGCCTGCCGCTGGGTGCTACGAACGCACTGGGACACTGCGCCATGATCAACTTCGTCGGCACCCTGCCGGAGCGCGCGCCGCTCCTTCGCATCGAGGGGCTTGCCTTTCACGACTACGGCAAGCAGCCGCGCCCGGGCCGCAAGCTGGGTCATTGCACCATTCTCGCGGCCACCGCCACGGCGCGTGACCGGGCCCTGCGCCGGGCGCTCGCCATCGCACACCTGCGCTGATCGGCGGCGGAAGCGATGCCAGTCGATTCCCGTGGGAGGAGCCGGCTTGCGCACGTCCCCGCAGCCACCTTGCTGCAACCGCAGCGACGCTTGCCTCCAAATCCCTTAGAATGAACAAATGCACGACCTGGACCCCGCCTGACCGGCTTTCGGACACGCGACGCCATGTACCTGGAACATTTCAGGCTCAACGAGCTGCCGTTCCGCTTAAGCCCGGACCCGCAGTTCCTGTATCTGAGCAAACACCATGCGCGCGCCAAGGCGTACATGGAATCCACCATCTGGTTCACGGATGGGTTCGTCATCATCACCGGCGAGATCGGTGCGGGCAAGACCACGCTGATCGAGACCTTCCTGCGCGAGCTGCAGAAAGACGTGGTGGTGGCGCAGATCAATCAGACCCAACTCTCGCCCACCGCTTTCCTGCAATCGGTGCTGGTGCAGTTCGGTTTCTCGCCGTTCAAGATGAAAAAGCCCGAGGTGCTGGCCACGCTCAACCAGTTCCTGGTCGAGCAGTACGCCGCAGGGCGCAAGGTATTGTTGATCATCGACGAGGCGCAGAACCTCAACCAGAAAGTGCTGGAGGAAGTGCGCATGCTCTCGGGCATCGAAACCACCAAGGACAAGGTGCTGCGCATCATCCTGGCCGGCCAGCCGGAGCTGAACCAGAAACTGGACTCGCCGGAGCTGACGCAGCTGGTGCAGCGTGTGCGGCTACGCTTCCACCTTTCCACCCTGTCGGCGCAGGACACCAACGCCTACATCGATCACCGCCTGGAGGTGGCCGGTTCCCAGGGACGGCGGATTTTCCATGAGGACACCTATCCAATCATCTTCCGCTACACCGGCGGCGTGCCACGGCTCATCAACACGCTGTGCGACACGGCGATGATGGCGGCGTTCGGCGCCGAGCGCGACACGGTCAGCGTCGCCGACGTGCAGTCGGCCATCGCGGAACTGCAGTGGGTGGAGTTCTCCCGGCGCAACAAGGCCGCGCCCGCCATGTCCATCGCCATGGGCGGCGGCGCGGAAGCTTCGGCGACGCACGCAACCTATCATGAAGCCACCTACCCTTCCGTGCTCAACGAACCGCCAGTGGCGCGCATCCTCATCGGTCACGAGGCCAAGACCGTGGACGAGCGCGAACTACGCCCCGGCAGGTTGATCATCGGACGCACGCCGGACAACGACATCCAGATCGACAGCAAGTTCGTCAGTCGGCATCACTGCCAGATCATCACCACGCCCGACAGCTGCGTCATCGAGGATCTGAACAGCACCAACGGCA
>JAFEGC010000025.1 GCA_018240265.1 Pseudomonadota bacterium
ACCGGAATGTTCTGCAGATTCGGATCGGTGGAGGACAACCGGCCGGTGGCCGCGGTGGCCTGATGATAGGAGGTATGGATGCGCCCCGTGGTGGGATCGATCTCCTGCGGCAGCTTGTCGGTGTAGGTGGACTTGAGTTTGGCGATACCGCGGTATTCCAGGATGAGCTTGGGCAGCGGATAACTTGTCGCCAGTTCTTCCAGCACGTCTTCCGCGGTGGAGGGCTGGCCGGTGGGCGTCTTGCGCGTCACCGGAATCTGTAGCCGCTCGAACAGTATCTGCTGGAGCTGGCGCGGTGAGTCCAGGTTGAACGCGCCGCCCGCCTGCGCGTGCGCCGCCTGTTCCAGTTCGAGCATGCGGTTGGCGAGCTCGCCGCTCTGCGTTTTCAGCTGTTCGCGGTCCACCAGTACGCCGCTCCGCTCCATGCGGAACAGCACCGGCACCAGCGGCTGCTCCACGGTCTCGTAGAGCTGCTGCAGCTTCGGCGTGGCGCAGATCTGCGGCCAGAGCACGCGGTGCAGCTGCAGGGTCACGTCCGCATCCTCGGCGGAGTACTCGGTGGCGCGCGCCACCTCGACCTGGTTGAAGGTGAGCTGCTTGGCGCCCTTGCCGGCCACGTCCTCGAAATGGATGGTGTTCACGCCCAGGTAGCGGAGCGCGGTGGAATCCATGTCGTGGCGCGTGCCCACGCTGTTGAGCACGTAGGACTCCAGCATGGAGTCGTGCGTCTGGCCGACGAGCGTGACGCCGTGGTTGGCGAGCACGTGCATGTCGTACTTGAGGTGATGGCCGAGTTTGGCATGCCGTGCATCCTCCAGCAGCGGCTTGAGCGCCGCGAGCACATGCTCACGTCCGAGCTGCGGCGGCGCGCCGGGATAATCGTGCGCCAGCGGCACGTAGGCGGCGTGGCCCGGCTCGGCGGCGAAGGACACGCCGACGATGCGCGCCTGCATGTAGTCCAGGCTGTCGGTCTCGGTGTCGAAGGCGAACAGCGGCGCGTCTCGCAGCCGTTGCAGCCATTGTTCGAGCCGCACCTGCTCGGTGATGCATTCGTAGTGGCGCGCCGGCACCGCCGGTGCGCCGGCGCCCGCGACCGCCGTGGAACTGGCGACAGAAGTCGCCGCGCCGCCCGCAAGTGTGCCGCTGTCACCGGCGAGGTCGGTGCCGGCCGCAATCCCGGCTCCGCCTGCCGGCGCGCCGGTGCCCAGGCCTGCCTCCAGCGTCCGCAGCAGCATGCGCAATTCCAGGCGCGCGTAGATCTCTCGCAATTTCGCGACGTCGGGCGCAACGGGCGTGAGCGCCAGCGGCTCGATATCCAGCGCCACATCGGTCTTGATGGTGGCGAGCTGGCGCGACAGCGCAAGCACCGCGAGCTCGGCACGCAGATTTTCACCCACCTTGCCGCCGATCTCGGCGACGTGCGCGATCAGGTTGTCCAGGCTTTGGTACTGCTTGAGCCACTTGGCAGCCGTTTTGGGGCCGACGCCGCTGATACCGGGTATGTTGTCGGAGCTGTCGCCCACCAGCGCGAGGTAGTCGATCATCTGCTCGGGATAGACGTCGAACTTTGCCTTCACGCCCTCGCGGTCCAGGCGCGTGTTGCTCATGGTGTTGACGATGTCGATGCCCGGCCCTACCAGCTGGGCCATGTCCTTGTCGCCGGTGGAGATCAGCACCCGGCACCCGGCCGCCACGCCGCGTCGGGCCAGCGTGCCGATGACATCGTCCGCCTCCACGCCGCCGATGCGCAGCAGCGGCAGGCCCATGCCGGCCACGGCATCGAGGAGCGGTGCCACCTGCGCGCGCAGTTCGTCCGGCATGGGCGGGCGATGCGCTTTGTATTGCTCGAACAGCTCGTCGCGGAAAGTGCGCCCCGGCGCATCGAACACCACCGCGATGCGCTCCGGCGCCTCCTCCTTGATCAGCTTGTTCAGCATGTTGATCACACCCAGCACCGCCCCGGTGGGCTCGCCGCGCGAGTTGGACAGCGGCGGCAGAGCGTGAAAGGCGCGGTACAGGTAGGAGGACCCATCCACCAGCACGAGTTTGCAGGTGTTCATGATATGCGACAGGTGAACTGGATATGCATGCAGGTGCATTATAGATAGGAGCGGTGCGCGATTTCGCGCCTGAGCGCACCGCCGGTCAACCTGGGCGCGCCAGAGGCGTTGAGCCGACTATGAACCGAAAAATGCTGTTGCGCGCATCGCTCGCGCTGATCCTGTCCACCGCGTTTGCGGGCTTTGCGCCACCGGCGCAGGCCGGGCTGAGCGTCGGTGTTTCCATCACCCTTGCCCCGCCGGTGCTGCCGGTGTACGAGCAGCCGCCACTGCCGGCACCCGGTTACATCTGGACTCCGGGTTACTGGGCCTGGGGGCCGGACGGTTACTACTGGGTGCCGGGCACCTGGGTGTATCCGCCGCAGGTGGGATATCTGTGGACGCCAGGCTATTGGGGTTGGAGCGGCGGCTTCTATTTCTGGCATGCCGGCTACTGGGGGCCGCACGTTGGTTTCTACGGTGGCATCAACTACGGCTTCGGCTACGGAGGTGTGGGTTACGAAGGTGGCTACTGGCGCGGCAGCAACTGGTATTACAACCGTGACTGCAACCGCTTCGGTCCGAACGTTCACGTCACCAATGTGTACGAGCGAACCGTGGTCAACAACATCACCGTCAATCGCGTGAGCTACAACGGCGGCGCGGGCGGCATCGATCGCCGGCCCACCAGCGCCGAGCTTGCGGCGGCGCGCGGGCCGCACCGAGCGTTCACCGAGCAACAGGAGCAACATCAGTTGGCCGCAAGCCGCGACCGGGAATTCCTGGCCAGCGTGAATCACGGCCGGCCGGCGGTGATGGCCACGGCGCGCCCGGCGAGCTTCGGACCGCGCGGCGGCGATGCCGTGCATCGTGAAGCGGCGTCTCTGCGCACGGATCGGCCGCCTGGCGCCGTTGGCGGGATGCAGCAGCACGGACTGCAGCGTGGTCCCGGTTCGGCTGTGGACGCGCAGCATGGCCAACCGCCGCGCGGTGCCATCGAGCGCACGGACCGTCCGTCGGGGCGGGTGGAATCGCGCGCCGGGGAACCGCGCGCGCTGCCGCGGGCACCGATGCAATCATCGGGGCAGGGACGGGTGATGGAACAACGCTCTGCGCCCGCGCGCGTGCAACCGCAACACGAGGTGCGCCGACCGGTCATGCAGGAACGCAGCGCGCCGGCGTATCGAGGCGCCGAGCGCAGGGTCGAGCGAGGTGTTGAACGCAGTGCACCGCGCAGCGCGCCCGAGCATGGCATGGCGGAGCGCAGCGCGCGCGAGCGCAGGTGATCCGCGCGCCCGCGCGCATCCTGGCCGCTCAGCGTTTTACGCGGAGCGGTCTTGCCCGTGCGAGCATCGCCACCGCACCGTCTCACTGAGGCTTTTTCTTTTTGTCAGTGTCGGTGCCGGAAGATGGCGCGGCCGGGTCCGGCGTGGCGCTAGCAGCACCCGCGCTCGTGCCAGGGTTGAGCGTACCAGTGGCTGGCGCGGTCACCGCCGGCGCCGTATTCGGGGCTGCACTCGGCGTCGCCGCCCGCATCACCGGCTCGCGCGTGTGCGCATCGGGCAGCACCAGCGGGCCTTTCTGACCGCAGGCGGCAAGGCCCGTGGCCAGCAACAACAGGGTTATCGTGATACGCGGCATGCGACCATTATACTGCGCGCGTGCCTGACGATTCCCGACATTCCCCGCCGCTCCCCGCGGGCTGCGAACAGCTAGGTCATCGCTTCCGCTGGCTGCACACCGGCGGCGCGGCCTTTGCCGCGATGGTCGAGATGATCGATGCCGCGCGCGAACACGTGGAGGTCGAGTTCTACACCATCGCGCGCAGCGCCGCTGCCGACCGGTTGGGCGCGGCCTTGCGGCGCGCCGCGGCGCGCGGGTTGCGGGTACGCGTGCTGGTGGACGCCTTCGGTTCCTCGGCGCTGCCCGGCGACTGGAGCGTGGGGCTCATGGCGGCCGGCGTGGATCTGCGCTGGTTCAATCCGCGCCCGCTCCTGCGCTGGTCGTTCCGCAATCACCGCAAGCTGGTGGCTTGCGATGGCGGCTGCGCCATCATCGGCGGATTCAACGTCGCGCGCGAATACGAGGGCGATGGCATCACGCAGGGCTGGCGCGACTTCGGCGTACGAATCGATGGTCCCGTGGTCGCGGAGCTCACCGGCGGCTTCGAGGCTTTGTTTGCGGCGGCGGAACTGCGCCGGCGTCAACTGCGGCCGCTGGCGCGCTTCCTGCGCAAGCAGCAGGTGGATGCGCGACTGCCCAGCGCGCTGGTGGGCGGACCGGGTTCCTCGCGGGCGCTGATGCGCCAGACCCTGCATGCCGATCTCAAGCGCGCGCAACGCGTGGACGTGGTGGCGGCTTATTTCGTGCCCTCGCGCCGCATTCGGCGCCTGCTGCGCGGCGTGAACCGCCGCGGTACCGTGCGGGTGCTGCTGGCCGCCAAGAGCGATGTGCCGTTGTCGCGCTGGGCCAGTCAGTCGCTGTATCCGCGCATGCTGCGCGTCGGCGCCAAGGTGTACGAATATCAGCCGCAGATCCTGCATGCCAAACTTCTGGTCATCGACGATGTGCTGTATGTGGGTTCAGCCAACCTGGATACCCGCAGCCTGCATCTGAATTTCGAACTGCTGGTGCGTCTGCCGAGCGCACAGCTGGCTGCGCAGGTGCGTGAGCGCATCGATTTCGATTGTTCGCTGTCGCGACCGGTGCCGGCGGACTGGGCCACGCGCCGTACGCTGCTGCAGCGTCTGATGCAGAGCTGGGCTTACTTCCTGATCACACGCATCGACCCGTTTCTGGCGCGCCGGAAGTTCCGACATCTGTCGTGATGGTGGTGATTTTCGACTACAGTCGAAATTGCCCACGGTGATTTTTGACACCCGTCGAATAAACGCGCAGGTCCGCCTGCATGGCCGCATTACCCCGCTATCTTCTCCCGCAGGTGCGAAGCGATCTTGCCCGGAAGATGGTGTTTGTCGCCGGACCGCGCCAGGTCGGCAAAACCACGCTGGCGCGCCGTGTCGCACGCGGGGCGGCCGGCTATCTGAACTGGGATGTTGCGGCCGATCGCGAGCGCATTTTGAGTGGTGAATTGCCGGTGGCGAGGCTGTGGATCTTCGATGAGATCCACAAGTACCGGCGTTGGCGCGACTATCTGAAGGGAATTTACGACGGGAGGCCGCCTGGACAGCGCATCCTGGTGATTAGTGGAATGCAAGTGGTCGGATACGGATGTGGATCGCGGGATTCGTTACCTGCATCGGAAATTCCCGGCGGCCGATGCGTGGCAGATTTCGGCGACGGGTCGCAAGGATTTCCAGACCCCGGACGGCATTCGCGTGTCCCCGGCCATGAACTTCCTGTCGACGTTGATCTGATTGGCACCATCATGTGATGCTGCCATGGCTGAATCATTCCGTAGAACGCGTGTCGCGTCGGGCAGCAGCTCGGGGCTCGTGGCGATGCCGCTCAACCGAATGCGCAGTCGGTCTCGCAGCGCCTCGCGCGACAATTCCGCCAGCATGGACGGGTAGGTGACCATGGCAGCCCGCGGCGGCCTTGCAGGCGCAGACCATTTTGGCGTTTGACGGACCCGTGTGGCATCGTACACCGTTGTCGTTTTGCTCAAGGTACGCCACTTGAAATTCACCTATCTGGTTCCGCTGCTGTTGCTGTCCGCGTGCAGCTGGTTTCATCACAAGCCGGTCACGCCGGATCCGACCGAGCTGGTCGTGAACGGCGCGCCGGCGGGCTCGGTCCTGTTCGTCGATGGCGCGGCCGCCGCACCCGAAAACCCATCGAGTGTGCGGCCGCAAGTGGTCATCGTCGCGCCCGGCATGCACACGGTGGAAGTGCACCTGGAAGACAAGGTCAGCTATCGCGAGAGCACCTACGTCGCGCCCGGCGAGAAGCACGTCATCATCGTGCTGTCAGGCTCGGATCGAAATTAGGAGCATGTGGAAATTTCGAACATCCCGGGAGTAGCGTGGGTGAAACGGCGCTGATTATTGCGGCGAAATCCGCTGGTCGTTCGCCCGCCAGTCTGAAGGCACCACCGCTTGCAACGGTACGGTGTATCGGCGTCGCGGACGCGCTCATGCGGCTTCGATCAGCGCCGCCACCGCCGGGTTGCGGATGCGCCGCTCCACGGAGATGGCGTAGAAGCTGCCCTTGACGCCGGTGGCGACGCCGATGCGCACCATCCCGTACTCGCGCCGGAACTGATCTTCGAGCAGCGAGGGCACCGGCGCGAATCCGTGGCCGGCGCGCGCGAACTCACGCAGCAGCGCATAGTCCTCGAATTCTCCGAGGCGCACCGGCCGCGCCTCGTGCTTGTCCAGCCATAGGTCGAGCTGGCGGCGGATGGCGGTGTCGTCGGTTGGCAGCAATACGGGCATGCCGTCGAGCGAGCGCGGAAAGCCGCGTCGCAGCGTACCTGCCAGTGCGGGCGTCGCCATCCACACGGTGTCCCACGTGCCGAGGCGATGGTTGTAGGCGCGCACGTTGAGCTGCGGCGTGACCGGTGCGTCCGACAGCACCACGTCCACCTCGTGTGCGGCGAGATCGGCGACCAGCCGCTCCAGCGTGCCCTCGCGGCAGATGAGTTGCAGGGGGCGCTTCAATTCCATGGCGGGTTTCAAGATGCGATACGCGATCTCCTTGGGCACGACGTCGTCGATGCCCGCCACCAGCCGCAGCGGCCGCGTCGTCGGCCGCTGCTCCAGGGCCTCGAGCAAATCGCGGCCCAGGCCGAAGATTTCTTCGGCATAGCCGTATACCAGCCGACCCACTTCGGTGGGCACAAGCCGGCGGCCCGACTTCGCCAGCAGCTTCTCGCCCAAACGTTCCTCCAACGTGCGCAGCTGCGCGCTCACCGTTGGTACGGACAGCGCCAGCTCGTCGCAGGCGCGCGTGAGGCTCCCGGCTCGCACCAGCGACCGGAAGTACAGCAGGTGCTGATAGTTCAGCCGGCGCATCGCGACCATGGCATATCCTTGGCAGTTAGAAAGCAACTAACAATAACAAAGAAAATTTCCAATAGATCTAAAAGATTTACCGGGGCATGCTGTCGGCATGAACTTGGAGGCTGCCATGCGCGAATCACCCATCGTCATCACCGGCACCGACGCGGCCAGGTTGCGGGCGTTGCTGGAATCCCGCACTCGCACCGAACGCGATCTGCGGCATCTGGAAAGGCTGGATCAGGAGCTCGAGCGGGCGCAGGTGGTGGACGCCGCCGACGTGCCACGCGGCGTCGTCACGCTGTACTCGCGCGTTGGTGTGCTGGATCTCGACAATGGCGAGCGGCTCGATATCACGCTGGTGCTGCCGGCGGAGGCGGACCTCTCGCAGGGGCGTGTCTCGGTACTCGCGCCGCTGGGTACCGCGCTGGTGGGCTATCGTGAGGGCGACACCATAGAATGGGACATGCCGGGCGGCCGGCGGCGCCTGCGTGTCGAGGAGGTGGGCCCCGCGGAGCGCCTCTGAATAGGGAAATCGAGCCTGCGCCCGCCGTAGCCAACAAGAACGATCTGCGGGCCATCGTTACATGCGCCTGCACCTGAAGCCTCGGCCGGTGTGCTATGTTGAAAGTCTCATCCGCTCTCGCGACAATCCAGCGGAGGAGCAACACTCATGCGTCGACTGATCGTCTCATCGTTGGCCATCGCCGCGTCCTTCGCCGCGTCCGCCACGACCCCCAAGGAGCAGCTGATGACGCCGCCCGCGGGCGCGCGACACTACACGATCAGTTCGTCCGCCGGGAAACATGGCGACATGTGGGCCTGGACGATGCCGGATGGGCGCAAGGCCTATCGCATGTCGATGTCGCTGCGCGCGGGCTATGACGAAGTCACCCACATCAACTTCATCATGATGCAGGCGATGCCGCAGGTCGTGGTCGACAAGGCGAACACGGCGGCGCGCTTGGAGGGTCCGGCCAGGTACGGCAAGGACGTCGATCTTGATTCGCGGGAAATGAAGGCTTTCTATACCGAACTCGCCCGCCACGGGACGATCATCGATCCGACGCTGACAGTGTGGGAGCCGCTGATGACCTCGGATGTATGATGCGATTGCCGGGCGCGCGGCATGTGGAATATCCTGTCACCGGCAAGAGTCAGAACAAATATCTCGTTCGCAAGACATATGGCAGAAAATTTTGGTTTCGTATTCAGGCCGGGGCGTGAATTCGCGATCACGCGCCTGCACGCCGCGCCTTATCCTGCACATCTGCATACGACATTCGAGCTGATGATCATGCTCGGTAGCGCCGAACAGGTGGGCGTGGGAGCAGACGTGGTTAATCTCTCTCCCGGTGATCTGATCGTGATCGCCCCCGACGTGCTTCACGAACGGCGCACGCTTGCCAGTCTGCCGGTTCAGTACTGCGTGATGGAACTTGATTCGCGATCTGCCGGTTCCATTTTGGGTTCATTGAATTTCACTGCAGGGTTTGCTGTGGTGAGGGCAGCGTTTTCGCCGGAGCTTTGCCGATATCTTTGCGCGGCTGCAGAGAGCAGACTCGATCTGGCGGCAGGTGAAGCTTTCAGTGCATTCCAGGGGCTTCTCGCCCGCATCGGCTCCCTGAACGTTGATGGTTGCTGCCGTGGCGGCCACAGCTGGCCGATAAGCGACGATGACCTGCGGAGCCTGCGTGAATCATGGGGTGTCAGTAAGGGATATTTCTTCAATGCATTCCGCTCCCGCTTCGGCATCACTCCGCACCAACTCTGTCTGAATCGTCGTCTCGACCGGGCGCGTGCCGCTTTGCTTGCCACGAACCGCTCTATCGCCGATGTTGCCCTTGAAAACGGATTTTACGATCAGGCCCATTTTACCCGTCTGTTCAAACGTACCTACCTGAATTCACCGGCCGCCTATCGGCAGGCAATCTGCGTCGCCGCCATCTGACTTTCATACAAGACGTTCCTTTCGATCGATTTTAGGTTGACGCCACAATCAAGATTTGGCGATCCCGGGCGCGGCTGGGTTCCGGGAACTTTCGGGGGGAGCGATGGCGAGCAATCGGGTTGCGGTTGTGGCTTTGTGTGCATGTGCGATGACGCTTGCGGTCTACAGGGCGCCTGCTCAAGAGCCGGCGAGCGAAGTGGGGCCTCTGGAGGAGGTCGTGGTTACGGCGCGCCGCACGGTGGAAAATCTACAGACAACACCTGTTGCCGTCACGGCATTGACCGGCGAAGCAATGCAAGACCGTGGCGTGGCAAATCTGGTCGAGATTGGCAACTTTGCGCCCAATGTCGACATGTCGTCGGCCAACAACACGTCGGGTTCGAATCTCAACTCGCAAATCTACATTCGAGGCATCGGTCAGCAGGACTTTCTGATCACCGTGGATCCGGGCGTCGGGTTGTACGTCGACGGCGTTTATTTCGCCCGATCCACGGGTAGCGTACTCGATCTTCTCGATGTCGAACGCGTGGAGATTCTGCGCGGGCCGCAGGGTTCGCTGTTCGGCAAGAATACTCTGGGTGGCGCGATCAACGTGGTTTCCAAGCCACCCGCCGATGCGATGGGCGGTCAAGTGCAGGCGACCACGGGCAGGTTCAACCGGGCCGATATCCAGGCCAGCATCGATCTGCCGATCTCGGACAAGGTGCTCACTCGTTTTTCGGTGCTGCGCAACAGCCGCGATGGATTTGTGAAGCGGATCAATGCCGGCGACGATCTGGCCGATGTCAATTCCCTGGCGGGCCGGGCACAGGTGCTGCTGCGCCCGAATGATGCATTCAAGTTCGACCTGAGCGTCGATGGCACTCGCAAGCGCGAGCATAGCGCTGCCACGGTCTTGGTGGCGGTATCGCCGGTATATGCCAGAAATCTGGACACCGCGCAGACCTTCGTTCCCAATGGTCCCGACGATCCGCGTCTGCGCCTGGATTCCGGCGGTTTGGCGCCGATACAAACCAATGGGTACGCGTTGTTCGCCGGCCTGTTCCCGGGACGCACTTACGCCATCGCGAACATCGATACGCCGTTCGTCAACAGCGGGACCGGTCCAAATATCAGTGATCTCGACAATTCCGGCGTGGCCGGTACCGCGACGTTCGACTTCGACGGGATGACATTGAAGTCGATAACGGCCTATCGCAGCATGCGCGCAGAGTTCGGTCGTGACTGCGACAATTCACCCGGAGACATTTGCCATACCCACAACAAGGTCGACCAGCACCAGTTCAGCCAGGAACTGCAATTGTCCGGCAAATCGTTTCAGGACAGGCTGTCCTGGCTCGCGGGCCTCTATTTCTTTCACGAGAACGCCTCCGATCGCAATGACGTACGATTGCTCGGCGGCATTTATGATGCGCTGGAACAACTGCCGGTGTTGCTGGGCGCTGCCGGTCCCATTGGTCCGTGCCCGCCATCCCCTGCTGGAATTCCGGTGCCAGGTCCGCTTGGCTGCCGCGGCAATCCCAACAACGTCGGGTTGGATTTCGATTTGAACACCGCGATTCACGTCGGCACCGACAGCTATGCGGGATTTGCGCAAGGGAGCTTTGCGTTCACCGAGCGCCTGCGCGCGACGGCCGGGATGCGCTACACCAAGGAGAGCAAAGATTACTCCCTGCTGTTGTTGCGCCGTAACAGTGGTGTTCCGGCGTTGGCCGCGGTGGACTCGCAGGGCAATTTCCTGAAACCGTTCCAGCCGCAGAGACCGAAGGTCGATATCGCGGACTGGTCGCCGCGGGCCGGCATCGATTTCCGCGCAACGGAAGATATCTTCCTGTACGCCTCCGTCGGCAAGGGTTTCAAGTCCGGCGGCGTCAACGGCCGTCCGACGACGGCTTTTGGCGCATTGCCGTTTGCCCCGGAAACCCTGTGGTCGTACGAGATCGGCGCCAAGACCGAACTGTTTGATCGTCGAATGCGGTTGAATCTGGCGGCATTCTACAACGATTATCGCAATATCCAGCTCAACGTACTGCGCGAAGTGAACGGCGTGTTTGCCGCCGATATCCAGAACGGCGGCAAGGCGCGCGGCACGGGCTTCGAGGCGGAGCTGCTTGCGCGTGTCACTTCGGCGTTGACCCTGGAAGGCTCCGCGGGCTATCTCGACCAGAAGCTGACATCGATTTCGGCGGCTGCTGCGGGAGCTGGATTGCGTGAGAACAGCCGGCTACCGCGTGCTCCGCGCTGGACCTTCTCAGGCGCTGCGACGTATGCGTGGCCGCTCGGGTCCGTGGGTTCACTGACGATGCGCGGCGATCTGACTTACCGTTCGGGCGTGTGGAATGACATTGTCAACACTGTCGAGCTATATCAGCCAGGGTTCGCGTTGGTGAATGCCCGAGTCGCCTGGCTCTCGGCCGCGGAGCGCTTCGAGCTGGCATTTTTCGCGACCAACCTCACCGACAAACGCTACATCGCCGGTGGCAACGGTGCGCTTGACTCGCTCGGAATCGCCGAAGGCGTTGCGGGGCGTCCACGCGAATGGGGCGTTTCGGCGCGTGTACGCTTTTGAAAGGAGATCTTTCGTGAAATTGACCGACAAGGTTGTGCTGGTGACGGGAGCGGGGTCCGGGATCGGGCGCGAGACCGCCCGACGGCTCGCCGCCGAGGGCGCGCGTGTGGTTCTGTGTGACATCAATCGCAGCGCGATCGACTCCGCGGCGAGCGAAATCGAAGCACTGGGCTCCGCGGCGCTGGCGCTGCCATTGGATGTCGCATCGCCTCAGGGATGGGTGCAGATCGGCGAGCAGGTCGCCAGGGAATTCGGGGGGCTGTACGGACTGGTGAACGCCGCCGGGCTGGCGCGACCGGGGAGCGTGGAAGACACGACGATCGATGACTGGCGGCTGCAGATCGAAGTCAACCTGAATGGTACGTTCCTGGGCTGCCGGACGGCGCTGCCGCTGATGAAGGCGACGGGCAGAGGTGGCTCGATCGTCAACCTGTCTTCACTCGCCGCCTTGCTCGCATCCGATGACACGGCTGCCTACAATGCCTCGAAGGCTGGTGTCTCAGCTCTTACCAAGTCCGTTGCCATGCATGGCGGAAAACTGCGGCCACCGGTCCGCTGCAATGCGGTGTTGCCGGGCTATGTCGACACGCCGATGCTGGCTCCAATGTCGGCGATGGTGGGCGGTCATGACAAGTTCATGGCCTTGCTCGCCTCGTGCACGCCGATCGGCGATGTGGTCATGCCGGCTGACGTGGCCGCACTCGTCGCCTTTCTGCTCAGTGATGATGCGAGGATGATCTCGGGCGCGGACATCCCGATCGACGGCGGGTTGCTCGCCGGCGGAGATGCACCACCGGCGGTGGTACGGAAATACCTTGCGTCAACTTCTCAAGCCATCGGAGCCCGCGCGTGAGCGATACCGTTGCAAGCATTCTGCTGAAGATCCTGAAAAAGCATGGTATCCGGCACATTTTCGGCTTGCCGGCCGCTCAGATCTCGATGGTGATGGATGGTGCGGGGAGGGATTCTTTCTTCACCTACGTAACCACTCGTCACGAAGAAGCGGCAGGACACATGGCGCATGCCATCGGCAAGCTCACTGACGGCATGGCAGTATGTTTTGGCACGGTCGGGCCCGGCGCAACCAACATGGTGCCGGGTGTTGCGGCGGCCTGGGCGGATAACATCCCCATGCTGGTGTTGACGCCCAACAATCAGTCACGCCTGGTCTATCCATCACATGACCTGCTGCAGAACGTGGATCAGATCGGTCTGTACAAGCCCATCACCAAATGGAGTGCGGTGATCAATCATCCCGACCGCGCACCGGAACTGATCGAGCGCGCGATCCACGTTGCGCGGTCCGGACGTCCGGGACCCGTGCATCTGGACATTCCGTGCGATATTCATACGGCGGCGGTAGTGCATGACATCGACTCCGTCCCCACGTTGGCCCAACCTCGTCCTGTGCCATCGCCGGTAGAGGTGGCGGCCCTGGTTGAGCGCATCGCGGCTGCGCGGCGTCCCCTGTTCATCGGTGGCGGGGGAGTGGTACGGTCAGGAGGCGTCAATGCCTTCCGAGAATTGTGCGATCTGACCGGCATTCCCGCCTCGACCACGGCCCATGCGCGTGGCCTCGTGCCTCATCGCTCGGATCGTTACATTGGGTCTGGCGGTGTATTCGCCGGTACGGCCTTCAACAAGGCGGCGCAGGAGGCTGATCTCATCGTAGCCTTTGGATGCAAATTTGCCTCGATGACACCGGTCAACAAGCCGCCGCTTGCACCGCTACCCGCCGGGCAGATCATTGTCCAGATCGACATCGATGCGGACTCGTTGGGCCGCAACGTGCCGATCCAGGCCGGTCTGGTGGGCGATGCGCGCGAGACGCTTGGTAGCCTGACACGGGCGCTCGCGGGGCGCCAGTTGTCGATCGATGCCAAATGGGTGGAAAGTCTGGTGATCGAACGACGCCAATGGCAGGCCAGGCTCGAGGCCATCGCCGACGAAGGAAGCGAGGAGGGCACAAATCTGCTTAACGAAGCTGCCTTGGTGCGGGCCGTCGCCGGCGCCCTGCCGTCGCGCACCATGGTGGCGATCGACGGTGGCCAGATCATGGAATGGGGGCATTCATTCATCGAGGTGGATCATCCGCAGGACATGCTGTTCGTACCGGGCATGGGACATCTGGGCTTCGGCCTGCCGATGTCGATCGCCGCGAAACTGTTGCACCCGGAACGGCCAGTGCTGTGTTTGACCGGTGACGGCGCCATGGGCATGACCGGACAGGAACTCGAAACGGCAGTTCGTTACGAGGTGCCGGTGGTTGTAGTGGTCGCTAACGACAGCCACTGGGGCATGTACCGCCCATTGGGGGAGCGGCTCTACTGCAACAAGAATTTCGGGACCAAGCTGACCGATGTGGACTTTGCGGCCGTGGCTCGCGGATATGGCGCGCAGGGCGAGCGTGTACACGATGTGGCAAACCTATCCAAGGCTGTCGCGCGCGGTTTCGCCAGCGGCCGGCCGTATGTCATCGATGTGACCTGCAATTTCACGCCGCATCCGGTCGATGGTTTCTGGCCAGCCGTCATTCTGGCCGGTGCCGCCCTCGCTCCGGTGAACCTTGCCTGACCCGGCCAAGCCAACGGCGGACGACCGGCGAAATGCAGCGAATGCAGCGCACTAGTTTGTTTTGATCTGTCCCGGTTCGGCTGCGGGTGCAGGCCCGGCTGGCTGTACGCTGAGCAGGTCCACGTCGAAGACCAGCAACGAGCCCGGCGGAATGCCCGGACGCGCGTCCATGTCGTAGCCCAGTTCCGGCGGCACGAACAGCTGGTACTTCGAGCCGGGCTTCATCAGCACCAGCGCTTCCTGCCAGCCCTTGATGACGCGGTTCGCGGGAAAGGTGGCCGGTGAGCCGTGCGCGAAGGAGCTGTCGAACTCACTGCCATCCAGGAGCTTGCCGCGGTAGTTCACGGTCACCTGATCATCCGGCTTGGGCGAGGCCGCCTTGGTGTCGCCGGCGGCAATGACCTTATATTGCAGGCCCGAGGCCGTGGTCTTGACGCCGCTCTGACGTGCGTTGTTGGCGAGGAACTCCTTGGCCGCCGCCTTGTTGCGCAGCCCTTGAGCTTCGCGTACCGCGCGCACGTATTGCGCCAGCTGTTGCTGGTCGGCGGCGCTGAGTTTCTTGCCGCCGATGGCATCTTTCACGCCGCGCATCACGGCATCCAGCGACAGGTCCTGCTGCAGGCCGGCGTGTCGGAGTTGTTCGCCGAAGGTCATGCCGAACTCGTAGCTGGCCTGCTCCGCGGTGAGAGTGGGGGTGGTCGGCGGCGTGGGTGCCGTGGCGGCAGCGGGTGCTGCGGAAGTTGTCGGTGCAGAAGCCGCGGGCGCTGCGCTGCCCTTCGCCTTGGCGGCACTCGCGGGTGTTTGCGTAAACGCCGCGGCCGCCAGACAAACCACGCCTGCCAGCAGGCATTGCGCTACGGTACGGGTCCTGCCATTCATCATGAAACCTTCTCCTGCAATTGACCGCCTTCTGGTGACGGGTGCCCGTCGTGGGCGCCGCGCCGCGCGCCATGATAGCGGGCAAGACCCGCGCCGGTGAGTCTATTTCTAGGGTTTGAGCGTTGCGGCGACGCGGCGGTAAGCTTCGCGAAAGGGAATGCCCTCGCGCATCACCAGTTCGTTGGCGGCCTCGGCGGCGTGAATGCCGGGGTCGAGGCGGATGTTGTCTGCATTGAAGCGCACGCCATCCAGCGCCGCGGGCAGGATGTCCAGCGTCTGCTCGCAGGCATCGATGCTGCGGAACAACGGCGGCTTGATGAGCTGCAGATCGCGGTGATATCCGGAGCCGAGCTTCTGGGTGATGCCCAGGATTTCGCTGAGCGCGGCCTGCGCCACGCTGGCGCGCCCTCGCATCAGCTCGAACACGTCCGGGTTGCGCTTCTGCGGCATGATGGACGAACCGGTGGTGAAGCTTTCCGGTAGGCTGACGAAGGCGAACTCCTGCGTGTAGAACAGCAGCAGGTCGCAGGCCAGGCGGGCGATGTCCTGGGTCAGCAGCGCAAGCTCGAAGGCGAGCTGCGCCTCGGCCTTGCCACGCGATAGCTGCACCGCTGTCACCGGTTCGTGCGTGGCGGCGAAATGCAGGCGCCGGCGCGTGCTGTCGCGGTTCACCGGCAGCCCGGGTGTGCCGTAGCCGGCGGCGGAGCCCAGCGGATTCTTGTCGATGCGCCGCAGCGCTGCCACTAGTCCCTGCACGTCGTCGCGGATTTCCGCGGCGAAGCCGCCGGCCCACAGCGCAACTGTGCTCGGCATAGCCTGCTGCATGTGGGTGTAGCCGGGCAGGGCCAACTTGCCCTGGCGCGTGCTCAACCTGTCCAGCGCCTCAGCCACGCCTTCCGCAGCCTTGGCCAGGCGCTGCGTGGCGGTGCGCAGATACAGGCGCAGCGCCGCCAGCACCTGGTCGTTGCGTGAACGGCCGGCATGCAGGCGGCCTCCGGCAGCGCCGATCTTGCGGGTCAGGTGATGTTCGATGGCGGTCTGCGCATCCTCGAGTTCGAGCGTGACTCGCCATTCGCCGCGCGCATGCGCGGCGCCGATGTCGCGCAACGCCGTCTCGATGGCGCCGAGATCGGCCGCGCTCAGCAGCCCCTGCTCCTGCAGCATGTGCGCATGCGCGATGCTGGCCTCGATGTCGTGGCCGACCAGGCGGTTGTCCAGTTCGTGATCCTC